>JAJDEK010000072.1 GCA_029259875.1 Planctomycetaceae bacterium | reverse complement strand
ATCGTTGTCCATACTGCCGCCAAAGTAGGTGACTGGGGAAGTGTCGATGAATACCGCAAGACAAACGTTATCGGATTCGGGCATTTATTGTCAGCACTTCAAGAACAAAGTCTGATCAAACATTTGATTCACATCAGTTCTCTGGGAGTTTACGAGGCCCGCGATCATTATGGCACAGATGAAACAGAACCACTCCGCGCGTCGGGCATCGATGGTTACACCCTCAGCAAAATCGAAGCGGAACAACTTCTGCAACGACAATCAATTCCTTTTACGATTCTGCGGCCCGGATTTATTTATGGTCCGCGTGACCGCACGGTTTTACCTCGCATCATGGAACGCTTGAAATCGGGACAGTTCGCTTACCTCGGTTCACCAGATCAATTAATGAACAACACATACGTTGAACATCTGGTGGATGCCATCTTTCTAGCATTCTCAAATGAAGATGCCGTTGGTCAAACATATAACATTACTGATGTGACTCTGGCCAGCAAAAGAGAATTCATCTCCACCATTGCAAAACTGGCTGAATATAAAGAGCCAAACAAAGTCATTCCACTCCCAGTCGCACGCAGTCTGACTCGGATTCTGGAAGGTCTCTGGAGATTATTAGGAAAAAAACAGGCGCCGATTCTCTCTCAGGCATGCATTAAATTTCTGGGATTAAATTTAGATTTTAGCACACAAAAAGCACAATTAGAGCTGAACTACCATCCCAATAAAACCTTTCAAGAAGCCATGACAGAAACCATCGACTGGTTTCGCCAAAACCAAAAAATCCCGTAGACTGCTTGATCGTTCTTAACGCTAATGAATTAGGTGTGAATTAATGATCCAATCAAAATTGAAGGCTACTTTAGCGTTTGACCCGGATCACCTGCGGCGGATACAATACCAGATATGGAAAGTGAAACCACTCCACAACAAGTACAGCCCGAATTAGAACAGCAGGCAGCTCCCAAAAAGCGGTCATTGCGGCGTTATCTGATCAGCTCACTGATTCAAGTGACAGTCTTGTTAACACTCTATGTGCTTTCTATAGGCCCTTTCTTCTGGCAATGGTATGCTTCCTATAATTCTATGAGCCCCCCATTCTTCGCTGCCTTCTACATGCCACTCTTATTCGTCTGTGAGTATGTTCCACCCATTTCTGACGGGGTGAACTGGTACATCAATCTCTGGATCGGCTGATTCCACGCTTTTAAATACAACCACGGCAAGTAGCGACTTATTTCGATTCAAGTTCCAGGCTAAATGGTTTTATTTCGGGTCGATATCAATTATCGTACATATCAAAAACCAAAATCTCAAAACCACTGGGTTGATTGACAAATCAGATAATCCAAATACACTCTTCAGTAGGGAAGCTGTTGAAGAATTCTCTCCAGTTTCCAGCATAAAAATCTCTCACAGCTCAAGCTGATCACTGCCTGGATGGCATCCAAATAGACGGGAGCACGGAATATTATGAGCGACCCACGCCCTTTTGCTCATCTACATTGTCATACGCACTTTAGTATGCTGGATGGCGCCAGCCGCATACCGGAAATGGTGAGCAAAGTCAAAGAGGCCGGTATGAATTCGCTCGCGATCACTGATCACGGCAATTTGTATGGTGCGATGGACTTTTATCAGCAATGCCGCAGCCAGGAAGTCAATCCAATCTTAGGGTTAGAAGCCTACATCGCCCCCCGCAGCCGGTTCGAAAAAGGGGCCTCGCGGATGAGAGAAGCCAGCTTTCACCTGACTTTGCTGGCACAAAACCGCAAGGGCTTTGAAAATCTGATTAAGCTCTCTTCAACCTCTTATCTTGAAGGTTTTTATTACAAACCCCGCATCGACAAGGAAATCCTGGAAGCACATAGTGAAGGTCTCATCCTGCTGACTGGCTGTGCTGCGGGTGAATTGTCGCACCGTATTCTCGGAGAAGATTGGGAGGAAGCAGAAAAACTATGCGCCTGGTATGAGAAAGTATTTGGCGACCGCGTTTATATGGAAATTCAGAATGCGGGTTTGGAAATTCAAAAACAGTGTCTGGAAGGAACCGTCGATCTAGCCAATAAAATGGGGCTGCCTCTAGTTGCTACCAACGATGCGCACTATGTCGATCAAAAAGATGCCTTCGCGCAGGATGTGCTCTTGTGTGTCAGTACGCGTTCTGTTGTCACCGATGAAAAACGGATGAAAATGACCGGCGATCAATTTTTCGTCCGTACTCAGGATGAAATGTACAACGCATTTCCGGGCTTGGAAGACGCTGTTGCACGTACACAAGAACTTGCCGAACGAGTCGACATCCAGATGTCGGACACGAAGTACTATCCTGTCTTTCAACCTCCAGACGAAATGACCGATACGCAATACCTGCGGAAATTGTGTGAAGAACAATTGCCTTTGAAATATGGTGAGGAACTAACACAGGCACATTGGGATCGTCTCAATCTTGAATTAGGCGTGATCCAGCAAATGGGCTACGACAGCTACTTCCTGATTGTGTGGGACTTCGTGCAATTTGCGGAAAACGAGAAAATTCCCTGCACAGCGCGTGGCTCTGCTTGTGGGGCCATCGTGGCTTTCCTGTTGGGTATGTCACAAGTTTGCCCCCTTAAGTATGACCTGCTGTTTGAACGATTTCTCGATCCCAGCCGTAGCGAACCACCTGATATCGACATCGATTTTTGCCGCGACCGACGCCAATTGGTGATCGATTATACAAAGCAGAAATACGGCGAGCACAGTGTGGCTCAAATCGGAACGTTTGGTACTCTGAAAGCGAAAGCCGCCATTCGAGACGTCGGCCGCGCACTGGGAGTGCCGCTGGCACGTGTAAATGAAATTGCGAAAATGATTCCTGAGACACTGGGAATCAAACTCAAGGACGCACTCAAGGAAAGTCCCGACCTGCAAGCCGCCTACGACCAAGATCCGGAAATCAAGCAACTGCTCGATCTGGCCATGCAACTCGAGGGACTGAGCCGCAGTGCGGGTACGCATGCCGCGGGAGTGGTGGTTGCCGACTTGCCTCTCTCTGAAGTGGTCCCGCTCCAAACGATTACCGGCAAAACGGACATCATTACGCAATGGGATGGTCCCACCGTGGAATCGGTAGGCCTGCTCAAAATGGACTTCCTGGGTCTGCGCAACCTGACCATCCTGGACAAAGCCGTTCAAAACGTCAAAAAACATTGCAATATCGACATCAATCCACACAAACTACCACTGGATGATAAAGAAACATTCGCTTTATTACAGCGGGGAGAAACCAAAGGAATTTTCCAGTTGGAAAGTGGTGGAATGCGTGACTTGCTGACCAAAATGAGGCCAGACAAGTTCGAAGATATTATCGCCACTTCGGCCTTGTATCGCCCCGGTCCTCTGGAAGGGGGCATGGTGATGCAATACGTGGATGTAAAGAATGACCGAATTCCGATTCCGAAAGTCCATCCGATTGTGGATGAAATTCTGAACGAGACCTACGGCGTGATGGTTTATCAGGAACAGGTCATGCGGATCCTGAACCGAGTGGGGGGGATCGAACTTTCCGCCGCGTATCGTTGTATTAAAGCAATCAGTAAGAAAAAACTAAAAACCATCGCGGAGTTCAAAGATCAGTACATCAGCGGTGCTAAAGAACGGGGGGTCGATGAAAAACTAGCGACCGATCTGTTTGACATGATTGAAAAATTCGCCGGTTATGGGTTTAACAAATCACATTCGACCGCCTATGGAGGCGTGGCCTACGCAACCGCTTACCTCAAAGCGCATTATCCTAAAGAGTTCATGGCAGCATTACTTTCGTGCGGTATGGAGAGTCACGAACGGATCAACGAACATGTCGATGATTGTCGTCGGATGAAACTTGAAGTATTGCCTCCCGATGTGAATCGTTCTGATGTCGAATTTAGTGTGGATGGTGAAAAAATCCGCTTTGGCATGGGTGCTATCAAAGGTGTCGGTGAACAAGCTCTCGAAGAAATCGTTAAAGAACGGGAAGAAAATGGACCGTTCCTCAGTATTTTTAATCTCTGCGAACGCGTAGATCCTAAATCACTTAATAAAAGTACGCTTGAAATCCTGATCAAAGCGGGCGCGCTCGATAGCCTGGGAGGCCATCAAGCCCAGTTAATGTTAACGGTAGAGCGAGCAGTGCAATCGGCGATCAATCTCCACCGCGACCGGGCCCGCGGACAAAAAAGCCTGTTTGATGATGACCCCGTAGACGACGATGTCGAATCCAGCGATACGGCACTGCTACCGGAAGCAGACGAATGGCCACGGGCCCAAAAATTGGCCGCAGAAAAAGAAGTCTTCGGTTTTTATCTGACATCACACCCCTTGGCTGAAGTTGGTGATGCACTCACTAAATATTCACAACACAAAACGAATGAATTGTCAGAAATGGAAGATCGAGAAGAAGTCATCTTAGCGGGTATGATTTCTTCTATCAAAAATGCGGCCACAAAAAAAGCCAGCAAGAATGGTCATACGCGATATGTCAACTTTGACCTGGAAGACCCGCATGGACTTGTACGCTGCATCATGTGGCCAGAACAATTTGCCCGCATAGGTGAAAAGGTCAAACTGGAAGAGATGGTCATCATCAAGGGGAAAATTGACAAGCGGGGAAGAGAACCAAATGTGGTTGTCGATCAGCTCTTTACTTTGAATGATGCCCGAAAACAGTTTACTGACCGCTTGGCAGTCAATTTCAAACGAGGCGTCCACACCCGCCAGGATATGGTGAACGTGCATGATATTTTGTCCCAATTTCCCGGCCAGACCGAAGTGATTCTGGTAGTAGACTCCGTGGATCATGAAAAACCTGACACACACTTACGCTACGTTTTGAACCCTCCGGGAAATCTGCGTGTTTCCTGTAGTCAGGAATTTGAATCGCAGCTTTCTGCCGTTATTGGAGAGAGCCACATACACTTCCATACCGCAAACAAGAAAAAAAGTATGAATGGAAGTGTTGGCCGGTAGCTCTTTTGCATCGACTTTCTTAAATAAACTGCCAGTTCCGCTATTTTTTGAGAAATCTTACTGTTCCTACAAGCCGAATATAAGGTATAGTTGCGTTGCTTATTGGTGAACAAAATTTAAACAGGATGTTTTGAATGAGAAAAATTGGCATCATATTCGTGGCCTTGATGGGAATCGCCGTGCTATTCCTGTCGAATGCTCTGAATTCCGATCAGAGCCGTTCTCAGCAAAACCCGCGTGCTGCTCATCTCACATTGCAACAGATTCCCGCTCGGTTGACGAAAAGTATCAATCCTGGTGAGTCAGCGACCAGCCCCTTTACATCAAATGGGACTGATCTATTTCCCGCAGTAGAAAAATCTACACCTTCTGCTACTTTTCAAGGTTTATCGACAGACGAAATCCTTGCCAAGCTTGTTGGTCAATGGGAGCAAACCAAAAGTAATAGCCTGCGGATTCTCACCATCAAAGAAAATGGGGTCGCCACGATGGTAATTAAACCTCAGGGGCTCTGGAAAACGATACTGGGGAATCAAATCACCGTCGATATCGAGTGGAGTTTCAACGAGGGCACACTGACATTGTGCACTGTCGGTGGAAAACCGGAAAACAAGCTGGAATATATCAAACAAGTTTGGGGCGATAAATTTACCCGGAAAATCCACTCAATCGAAGACAAAATGTTCACACTTCGAGATAACGAAGGTGACGTCAGCCAGAAATGGGTACGAACCTCTTACTGAGCAGAATTGACGATTCCCTTACACCGCTTCATTTCAAGCCATTCGGCTCACTTGTACTCTCTCCCATTTCGCCTATCATAGTGACAATACGTGTCCCAAGTGCAGAATGTGTTCTGATTCTCCCACCGGATACGTTATTATTTATTAGGATTCGAATCACTAAAGACCGAGCGGGAACGCCCGGTTGATAACAATATTGCTTCCCATGCTCTGAAAGATCGCTTCGATGAACGTTCAGGTTAATTCCTCTGCTTCCCGCTGGCAGTCTCTGGCTGATCAAGTCTTGTCTGGCTACCAGATTACCCGCTCCGAAGGTTTAGAAATATTAAATGCTTCTGATGAGGAACTACTTGAACTGCTGGCGGCCACATATCGGATTCGCCAGAAACATTTTGGTAAACAGGTTCAGCTCTATTACCTAAAAAATGCCAAAAGTGGACTCTGCCCAGAAGATTGTGGCTACTGTTCACAGGCGCGTGGCTCACAAGCCGATATCCCCAAATATCGGATGCTGAACGAAGAAAAGCTGATGGAAGGCGCCAAAGCAGCTGACGAAGCCAAAGCGGGCACTTACTGCATCGTCGCCAGTGGACGCGGTCCTACAGACAAAGAAGTGGAGCATGTCTCCTCCGTCGTTGAGAAAATTAAGTCAACGTATGACCTGCGTATTTGCTGCTGCTTGGGGTTGTTAAACGAAGATCAGGCCCAACGCCTGCAGCAAGCAGGGGTGAATCGTATCAATCACAATCTGAACACCAGCCGTGAGTATTACGACAAGATCTGCTCCACGCATACCTATGAAGACCGTATCCAGACTCTCAAAGTCGCCCGGGACGCAGGTATGGAACTCTGTAGCGGATTGATTGTGGGAATGGGTGAAACTCCAGAAGACATCGTTGATACCACATTCGAACTCCGTGCTTTGGAACCGAAGTCGATTCCAGTCAACTTCCTGAATTCGATTGATGGGACTTCGCTGGAAGCGGTAGACGAACTCGACCCCCGCTATTGCCTGAAAGCACTCTGCCTGTTCAGGATGGCACACCCGGCATCGGAAATTCGTATCGCCGGCGGTCGCGAAGTCAATCTGCGATCCATGCAGGCCATGGGCTTATATGCAGCAAACTCCCTATTTGTGAGCGACTATCTGACAACCAAAGGGCAGGCTGCCGATGCCGATTACGAAATGATTGCAGACCTCGGCTTTGAAGTCATCATTTCTGGTCATGAGATGGAAGCCAACACCGAATCTCCCAAACTGGCAACTCAAAGCGAATCCCGCTAACTTAACCCGTGCAGGCAATGTTGCAGTTTCTCTTTATTCTCAAACCCCTTATGAGGATTGAGGTTGTAAGAAAACTAATACATCTTTAAGATCTCGACTTCGAAATTAGGTGCGCACAGATTCTCAGTTCTCATTGAGAGACGCATCAATTTCAGGGAATGGAATCCTTTGTTAACAAAGTCAGGGAGCACCTGAAATGAATTCAGGCAGACTAAGAGCCAGCAACCTTAGCGGTAACGCGGCAGACGGACACCAAACACCCACCTTCAAAATTTTCCCCAGCACCGAAGCGGCACCTTTCGATCACCCAGAGAACCTGTTGAAAGGCATCGCCCGCTCTCGCGACTATCTGCTCTCACTGCAACATGATGACGGTTATTGGGTCGGAGAACTGGAAGGGGACTCCATTTTAGAATCGGAATACATTCTCCTCTTGGCGTTTCTGGGAAAACAGAACTCAGAGGATGCGATTCAAGCCGCCAATTACCTGATGGATACACAAATGCCAGACGGCGGCTGGAATATGTACCCGGAAGGACCAATCGAAATCAGTGCTTCTGTTAAAGCATATTTCGCTCTCAAACTGACCGGACATACGCCAGAAACAGACTACATGCAGCGTGCTCGCAGCGCCATTCTTGCTGCCGGAGGAGTCGAAGCCGTCAATAGTTTCACTCGTTATTATCTGGCTTTGCTGGGCGTCATTCCTTATGCAGCATGCCCGGCAGTCCCACCGGAATTGATGCTGATTCCACGTTGGATGCCGTTTAATATTTTTGAAATGTCTGCCTGGTCACGCACAATCCTGGTACCACTTAGCATTCTGTGGGCATATCGACCTTCGATTACTCTCTTGCCAGAGCAGGGGATTACCGAACTGTTTACCGGCGATCCTGCAGCATACCCAAAGTTCATGCCAAAGTCGGAGGCCCTCGATTCGCTCAAGCAAAAAACTTGGATCAACTGGCATCGAGTTTTCCAATTCGTGGATCAAGGCATCAAAGTTGTAGAAAATTGGGGAATCAAACCACTTCGCAAAAAGGCCGTCAGCAAAGCCCGGCAATGGATGAAAGCCCGCTTTGAATTGAGTGATGGACTGGGAGCTATTTTTCCCCCTATCATCTGGACTGTGATTGCTTTGAAATGTCTGGGAGAAGAAGAAACCAGTCCTGATATCCAACGTGCTTTGCGCGAGCTGAAAAAACTACAGATTCGAGAAGGAGATCGCATTCGTCTACAACCTTGCAAATCTCCGGTCTGGGATACCGCCCTCAGTACCATCGCCTTGCGAGAAGCCGGTGTTTCTAATCGACATCCTGCCATTCGAAAATGTGTAAAGTGGTTGCTATCCCAGGAAGCAAAACAACCAGGAGATTGGACCAATTCCAGCCAATCAAAAGCTCCAGGCGGCTGGTATTTTGAATTTAATAACGAGTTTTACCCCGACGTCGATGATACAGCCATGGTCATCACAGCACTCCGTCGCTGTATGCCCCAAACATTAAAAAATGATCGATGGCTGACTGACTTTCTGGTAACTCCGGAATGGAATCCATACGAAGAAAATACTGACACCGAAGCCATTATCACTGGACGAAGTGAGTCCCGAGAACAAGCCTACGCTGACCTGGATTTATTACAACCGATGATCGGAGCCATCCAACGCGGGATTCAATGGCTATTAGGTATGCAAAATAAAGATGGTGGCTGGGGCGCTTTTGACCGCGATAATAACCGGGAACTATTTACTCAGGTACCTTTTGCTGATCATAACGCAATGGTCGATCCCAGTACGGCTGATTTAACGGCTCGTGTTCTGGAAGCCTTTGCTGACGTCCAATTACCAATCGGTCACCCCGCCACTCAGCGCGCCATTGAATATGTATGGAGCGAACAGGAAAATGACCACTGCTGGTATGGTCGCTGGGGCGTCAATTATTTATACGGAACCTGGCAAACCATTGTAGGACTCACACAGATTGGAATTCCTGAAGATGATCCTCGTATTGTCCGCGCTGTAGGATGGCTGAAATCAAAACAACAGCCATCGGGTGGTTGGGGTGAAACCGCAGATAGTTATGTAGACCCGACCTTACGCGGGCAGGGAACTGTTACTCCATCACAAACAGCCTGGGCTTTAATGGGTTTAATGTCAGCAGGTGAAATTGATTCCGCGGCTGTAAGACGTGGCATTCATTTTTTACTCGAAGCGCAAAACGCCGATGGAAACTGGGATGAAGAACCATTTACTGGAACTGGATTTCCCAAGGTGTTCTATCTCAAATATCACCTCTACCGCACCTACTTTCCTCTGATGGCACTTGCCCGATTTGAGCGTTTACGTCGCTGATTTCCCTCTACTGTCTTAGCCTTTTTTAGTGGTGTTTCTTCTTATGCACAGAACGTCACGTTCGTGCAAAAAAAGAAACATTCACCAATTTTTAATAAAATAAACTCTACAAAAAAGGGACTAAAACGCGTCATACTACACACAACGGCACCAGTTAAAAAAAACTTTTCAGTTTTTTTTAAACTAAGTTAATACCGTTCTTGTTTCCTCTTCATGACAGGTGTAATTTCTGGCCTGCTCGAACTCACTCTTGATTCTAAAGAGTTGATGTAAGCTTTGTCGCAGGCACCCTCTAAACCCATAGTTTCACTGGAGTCTTAAATGAAGAGATGTACTGGAACCTCTAAGCGCGGGTTCACGCTAATCGAACTACTTGTTGTAATTGCAATCATTGCGATTCTGATTGCATTACTTCTCCCGGCTGTGCAGCAGGCAAGAGAAGCAGCCCGACGCTCAAACTGCAAAAACAATTTGAAGCAAATCGGATTGGCACTCCACAACTACCACGAAACATTTAGCATCTTCCCTCCGGGATATATTGGTACTGGTACTGGTCAGAACCCAAATCTACTTGCCTGGTCAGCCATGATTTTGCCATTCATCGACCAAGCTAACTTGTACAACCAAATCAGTTCTACTATGTTCCACAATTCCGGTACAGGTGGTTGGTTAACTGTTGCAAATGTAAGTCCTAAGGTGCCTGCAACAACTCAGGCAGAGACAGTCATTCCAGGTTACAATTGCCCCTCTGATCCCATGGGTGGAAGAAACACAGATCGTCCCAGTGTAACGAATAGCTACGCTTGGGGTAAATCAAATTATCCAGGAGTAAGAAATTCGATCTACTGGAATACAACTCCTTCTACTCCTGTGGCTGTGACCGTTCAAGCGTCATTTGGAAACAGCGACAAAAAAGTACGTTTCCGTGACATGACAGACGGAACAAGTAACATCATCATGGTTGGTGAAAGAGCGACACTCGATTCCACGACTCCTCCCATCACTCGTACTGGCGCGAT
>JAJDEK010000071.1 GCA_029259875.1 Planctomycetaceae bacterium | reverse complement strand
GACTTCGATTGATTTGTGATCTTCACTGCGGAAGCTTTAGTTCCTTTTAAGACAGTAAAGAAGAAAGAATCATGCAGAGGGTTACGTTCGTGAAACCAGTGATTTCGAACTTGCTTGATCCAATCTGCATCCGCTTTCTCTTCTTGCTCTTTTAGCTGATCAAATCGATGGTATTCTTCCAGAAGTAATTTCGCAATCTTTGCTGATTCCGATTTAGGGTATAGATGAATCACTTTGCGTGCGACACGTTTTTGTTGTGAAAGGACCAGCTTTTCAACACCTTTTAACAATTCCTGAGCTGCTTCTTCCTGTTCTTGTGGTGTCATTTCAGACTGTTTGTCATCTGAAGTAAACGGATCTTTTTGCGCTCGTGCGACTTGATGCATTCCTGTAATATTGATCAACATAGCCAGAACAAATATCTGAAAGATTTTACGAGAAGCTAATGAGAAAAAGTATTGGGAGTTCATTTATCACACCTCAAGTTCAGCAAAACTGGTAACGGATCAATTATTTAAATTCTACCCGCCAAAGGCAGATGAAGCGTTTTCCTTCTGAATTAATAGATGTTTTTTAGGTCACAATCCGGGGGGAGCCTGATTTTTTACCGTGAGTGACATCATGGGGGTATTCTTCATAAACCCCTCATTCAAAATAAGTTAACAATAATCAAGTGCTTAAATTTTCTGATTATGCGGTCAGAGAAGACAACGCAAGCTGAATCGAATAAAATGCAGATTCATCTTGGATCAAAAATGACAATCAGAGGATTCTACGTCTGTGCAGAAAGTACTTCGTGAAATGGCAAACTCCCCTCGGCCTCAGTATGGACGTGTTTGGATTACTTTTCTTCGTAATTCTCTGATTCGAGAGATGACATTCCGTGGTAATTTGTTGATTACGATTGTCACTCGTGGGTTTTGGTTTGCCGCTCAGTTAATTCTATTTGATATCATTTACCAAAATGTCAATTCCATCAATGATTGGACACGTGAAGAATATTTCACTTTCATGGCGACAGGTATGTTGATCAATGCTTTCGTCGAAACATTCTTTATGCCCAACTGTGCAAATTTCAGTGAATTAATCAGAAACGGAAATCTTGATTTTGTGCTTCTGAAACCGATCGATACCCAGTTTCTGGTCTCATTCGAGAAAGTCAACCTGGCGATGTTGAATCAAGTATTGCTGGCGGGGGCACTATTGTTCTATTCTCTCTTCCAGATGGCGCAATTTGAAATGGCATTCTTAGAGCTTCAAAACCTGCTTCAATCAGGGCAGTGGCTTTCGTTATTTGTGATCTGTTGTCGGGGAACGGGGCAAATTTTGATGTATTGCCTATTGCTGGCGATAGGTGTCGCTTTCTTTTACAGCCTGATGATTACCTTGGCCAGTAGCAGTATTTGGTTTGGTCGAAATCAGGGGCTTTACGATTTTTGGTTTTATATCACGGTATTCGCTCGCTATCCCCGTAGTATTTACAGCGGCTCGCCGACGGGGGAACTGCTCCGATTTGCATTTTCATATATAATTCCTATTTTACTTGTTGTCACAGTTCCCGCGCGTCTATTGTTATCTAAAGCATTAGAACCATCGTGGATTACCCTGGTGGGAATTTCTGTGACACTGGTTTCCTTATTTATTTCACGCTACATCTTTAATTGGTCATTAAATAGCTATCGTAGCGCAAGTAGCTGATTGACCAACTCAGAATCTTCAAACCAAATACAACGCAGTTTTCTATAGAGTAAAATATGAATATCGTAATTATGGGAGCGGGAACCGTTGGCACATTTGTCGCCGAAACGCTCTGTGCTGAACAACACAATGTGACAATTATCGATAAATCGCGGAGTGCCTTACAACTGGTAGAAGAACGAGTCGATGTTCAAACTATTTGTGGATCAGCCTGCGATTCTGCAATCTTGTTTCAAGCTGGTGTCTTAGGGGCTGATCTTTGTCTGGCAGTGACCAGCCAGGATGAAGTCAACATGGTTGGGGCGAGCCTTGCGAAAGCAATGGGCTCGCGCCGCTGTGTAGCACGTGTGTTTAATCATGCTTATTTGAATCTGAGTACGTTCGACTATCAACGACACTTCAACATTGACCGTTTATTGAGCCTTGAACACTTAACGGCGCTCGAACTTGCGAAGGCAATCGGTGAACCGGGTTTGTTTGCTGTCGAGAATTTTGCGAGAGGAGAAGTTCTCATTCAAGTACTGGATGTGCAACCGGGTGTGAAAGCAGATGGTGTGCAGTTACGTAACTTGAAACTTCCCAGTGGAGTACGTATTGGTCTAATTTCAGATGGCTTGAATACTTCCATCGCGGGTGCAGATAATGTGATCAAAGCGGGGCAAATGGTGACGCTCATTGGTACGCAAGAGCATATTGATAAAGTTCATCGCATGTTTCAGCACAAACGCTCAGAGAGATTTCGAGTGATTATTGCCGGTGGAGGAGATATTGGGTTTAACCTCGCGCGCATTTTACAGAAAAAAGAGTACTCTGTCACGATTCTGGAATCTGACCCCGTTCGTTGTGACTTTCTCTCAAGGCACCTTGATTCCATCACAGTTCTGCACGGAGATGCAACAAGACGTACCGAGATGGAAGAAGCGCGCGTTGGCAAAGCTGATGTTTTTATTGCGACAACTGGTCGTGACGAAGACAATATTGTCTGTGGTGTAGAAGCCAAGGAACTCGGAGCAAACCGGATCATGAGTATCGTGCGGCGCCCCGATTATGCGAATGTACTTGAGAAATTGGGCATTGATATTGCGGTTAGTCCTCGTGAAGTCATTACACGTCAGATTATGGGAATGGTACAAACGGGGCCCATTATCAGCCATTCAGAAATTGGTGGAGGCAATTCAGCAATTTTGGAATTAGAAGTCTTTAAAGATTCCCCGATTACGAAGGCACCGCTCAAAGATCTCAAACTGAAACAAGCGTTGATCGCTGCCGTTGTTAAGGAAGATTGTGTACGGGTTCCAGGTGCGGACGATCAGATTCAAGCGGGAGATACAGTCATTCTCCTTTGTGAACAGGAGAATCTGAATGAGATCATACCACTATTTAAGCCGCAAAATTGATACAAATGGACTCGCTGGCTAAATCGGTTAATATTCCGCAACTCTTTCAGTCATAGGTCGACATTCTGAACTATACTTGATCTGCAGTATGCTCGTAGCCCCTCAGCTCTGTAACACTGATGATTTTATTTCAGCCACACTAATATCGGTAGCAGGCAGCGCTCATGAATGACCGAAGACTATCAACGAATCGACGTACTGGAAATGAACGGCGCCAATACGGAAGAATCAAAGCAACAACAGAAGTGAATTTAATGCGATCGGGTAGTGGCTCGAGCAACGAACCATTGAAGGGAACGCTTTATGACGTTTCGTTGGATGGAATCCGAGTTCTGCTTGATATACCGCTTTCTATTGGGGAATCTCTGCTGGTAGAAGTTCACAATGCAGGCAAACATCTCTTCAATTCCACTGCCAAAGTCATCTGGCAAAAACAAGAAGAGACTGGGAAATATGCTACGGGTTG
>JAJDEK010000008.1 GCA_029259875.1 Planctomycetaceae bacterium | reverse complement strand
ACCGGCAAGAGGCGACAGAAATCGCAGTCAAAACGATTGACGGTAGTGTCCCTCTTTTGGTGGGTGTGATTGCACCAGGCACTGAGCAAATTATTGAACAAGCCAAAGTTGCCAAATCCCAAGGCGCAGATGCGATCGTCGTCTGTCCGCCATTCTATTACCCAGCCAGTCAAGCTGACATGCTGGTGCATTATCGTACAATTCGAGAAACAGTTGACATTCCAATTTTCGCTTACGATATTCCAGTGATGACCAAAGTCAAAATAGAAATGGAAACTCTGATGACACTGGGGAAAGAAGGCACCATCATTGGAGTCAAAGACTCAAGTGGCGACGCTGTCAGCTTTCATCGTCTGGTCGCAAATAAACCACCGGGAATGAAACTATTTACCGGAGCAGAAATGCTGGTACATGCCGTCGTCCTGGCAGGCGCTGATGGAACAGTTCCCGGGCTGGCGAATGTAGGTCCGGAATTATTTGTGCAACTTTACGAAGCAGCAGCGGCGAATAATCATCAAGAAGCGGTTCGGCAGCAGGAAGCCATCGTCCGACTATTTGAAGTGTTTGTCTGCCCCGATGGAACAATCAAAGTGGGATATGTCATTGGCGCCATGAAAACGGCCTTAAGATTGCGCGGAGTGATTGAACATGACACCTTGTTTCATCCATTCCCAGCCTGCACTCCCGAATTGATTGAACGAACCAAAGGCATCATGGAAGAAGTTGGTTGTCTGTGACCTATCAAAAATGTCTGTCCTCCTTATTCTACTTGCTGAATTGAATTAAACATTATGAGCGGAGTTTTAAACGAACGCGCGTGCCGACTGACAGAACACCTGCTGGCAAAAGCGGGCGAATTGAAAGTCATTCCACGTACACTGGAGAATGGCGCCAGCGTCGTTGATTGTGGAATTGAAACTCCCGCTGGTATTCAAGCTGGTTTATTACTCGCAAGAATCTGTATGTCAGGTCTCGGAGATGTGCAACTTGTTCCGGGAACGCTGGAGGGACAGTCACTACCATATCTGCAGGTACAAACCGACCACGCCGTCGAGTCCTGCCTGCTCAGCCAGTACGCAGGCTGGAAAATTGATGTCGATGATTTTTTTGCGATGGGGTCAGGACCGATGCGGGCAGCCGCTGAAAAGGAAGACTTATATCGAATCCTGGCATTTGGTGAGTCGCCTACAAAAACAGTAGGTATTCTCGAAGCAAATACTCTGCCCGGTGCTAATGTCGTTGAAATGATCTCGAAAGCCACAGAAATTGAGCCAAAAAACATTACCCTGCTCGTGGCTCCCACATCGAGCATTGCCGGTAACATTCAGGTCATTTCCCGTTCGGTTGAAACTGCCCTGCATAAATTGTTTGAATGCGAGTTCGACGTACATCGTATTCAGGCGGGTTATGGCACAGCTCCGCTGGCTCCTGTCGCGAAAGATCATCTGACGGGCATCGGACGCACGAACGATTCTATTCTCTATGGAAGCGCGGTGACACTCTGGGTCACCGGCGACGACGAGTCTCTTCAGGAAATTGGTCCATCCATTCCTTCCAGTTCTGCTGCCTGTTATGGAAAACCGTTTCTTGAAGTTTTTAAAGAAGCAAACCATGATTTCTATGAAATCGATCCTAGTTTTTTCAGCCCTGCGGTCATTATTTTTCAAAATCTTGACACGGGAAATATTTTCCAGTTTGGTCAAACAAATACCGAACTGTTGAAAAACAGTTTTGGTTTCTAATTTCCTATTGGCATCTTTATTGGTGGATTTTTTTGTGCGGATCGCCATTCTTGGAAATCAGGGAAGCTGGTACTGTAAAAAGCTGAGCGATGCTGCCAGTGCACACGGACATGAGTCATTCCAACTGGAGTTCCGTGACTTAGCTTCCCATTTGCTGGAAGCGCAACGGGAGCAGTTTTTCAGTTATGATGTGGAAAGTAATAGTAACTCACTGAACCATTTTGACTGCCTCATCATTCGCACGATGCCCCCTGGTTCGTTGGAGCAGGTTATTTTTCGTATGGATCTTATAGGGCGATTGGAACAATCGGGAATCACCGTCTTCAATTCCCCGCGATCGATTGAATGCGCGGTTGATAAATATCTGACAACATCTCGCCTGGCGGCGGCAGAGTTACCAGTTCCTGCGACGGCTGTTTGTGAATCATCTGAAGCAGCCATGCAGCAATTCCAACAGTTGGGAGGCGATGTTGTTGTCAAACCCTTGTTTGGTTCTGAAGGCCGAGGCATCTTTCGTATTAGTGATCCCGATCTGGCCTATCGTTCCTTTCGCACTCTGGAACGCACCCAGGCGGTGATTTATCTGCAGCAATTCATTCAACATCCCGGCCATGATATTCGAATTCTGATTCTAAATGGAAAAGCAATCGGAGCGATTCGCCGTCACAGCAAGCATGATTTTCGCACCAACCTTTCGCGGCAAGCACATGCGGAAACTTACCTTCCTACTGACCACGAAGCAGAACTAGCAGTTCGCGCTGCGGAATTAACACATGCTGAATTTGCTGGTGTGGATCTGCTATATCGATCAGATTCCACAGATGAATGTTACGTGCTGGAAGTCAACGCAGTTCCTGGTTGGCGCGGATTTGAATCTGCAACAAAGGTAGATGTAGCCTCGTTGGTAATTGAATATCTGGAACAAAAACGAAACAATATAAATTCATCGCATCATTAAATATTGAATCCCCCTGAAAAGATAAGACACATGGAACTAAACACACTATTGACTGCATTACAAACCCATTTGCCTGAGGTCCTGCGCTGGTCAGGTGCTATCGCCAAACGGCTAAGGCACTTTAACATCGCCGTTGAAAATAAATCATCGGGTAGTGCATTGACGGATGCACTAACGCTGGCAGATCTGACTCTGCAAGAATTAATTGTAGCAGCACTCCGTGACCGGGATCCGATTTTTCTGAGATGCCGTATGGAGGCCGAAGAAAAAACAGGAGACCTCAACCGTTTTTCAGAGGATTCTCCGTATGTACTGTCAATTGACCCGATTGATGGAACTAAACAGTATCGCGATAAAACGGCAGACGGTTATTGTGTGATGATCCATCTACGCGATAGCGAAACTGTCCATTACTCATTGGTGTATATTCCGGAAACCGGCGATCAGGGAACATGGGTAGAAGCCGTTCATCAAAAAGTCGTGTGCGGCCCTGATGACTTGAGCCGCCCTGCACGTGAGGTGCTGGATACCATGCCTGCCATAGATCCGCAGACAAGACCGGACTCACAGCAAATTTATCTCATTGGCTTTCAAGACAAAGACACATCGAATGCTCAACTTGTCACCGAATCTGGATTACAGGGTGTCCCTCCGGAAGAAATGCCGGGCAGCATTTATGACCATCTAGCGACTGGGGAATTTGGAGGTTCCCTGATTCATACTCCTAACGTTTACGATTTTCCTGTCTCATTGCACATTGCCCGGATTCTCGGAGGCGATGCTGTCTGGGTGCACAATGGTACTTCCGTGAATTTCCACGAACATTGGCTGGATGATCGAGCTGATATGTTTCGTCTACCAGGAATTACCGCCTGCAGTGCCAATCCCAAAACGTTAGAGACTCTCTGTCAGCTTGCGAAAGACTGGAGTAAAATCCGCTATGAAGATTGACTCGATATTGCCGTTGGCGCCGTCGGCTTGGTGGCTTCAACAATGATCCCCCCCAGCTTTAAAAACTGATGAATCGGTGTGAACCAGAGCTGTTCTTTCCAAGGCAAGCCCGACTCTTCAAACGCCTGCTGTAATTCAATACGATTATAGGTTCGACACTTCCAGGTACGGCTATTTAACATCCCGGAGAATTTATCCTCGGTTGCCAGCAGAAACAGACTACCTCCTGGCTGGAGGACACGATGAATCTCTGATAATCCATGTCTTGGATCAGCTACATACTCCAATACC
>JAJDEK010000070.1 GCA_029259875.1 Planctomycetaceae bacterium | reverse complement strand
GGACGGAACTTGGTGGATCAGCCTAAGCTAATGAACCAGTGCAACTTAAAATAATTATGATAGAAATGAGGTTGAGTGAGGCGAGAGAAACCTATTCTATGATAACCACATAACTGATTAGGAATTTTAGGTCAAGACAAGTTTTTTGAGTCGACATACTTAAAAAAGGTTAATCGAACCTTTCAATGAGGAAATAAGCTGGAGCCAGCAGGTTGATTTCGGTCGGGAACAAGTCAAAATACATTCCGAGAGCTACCTTGAAAATCGAATTGCTTATTTTTCCTCTGGGATGAATTTATGAACGGCAAATACCAAAACTTTGACCAATTGATCGGCAGGAAAATCGTGGTAGATCTTTCCAGTCTGTATGTGATTGCGGGTACTTTGATCGGACAAGACCAGCACTATCTAATTCTAGAAAACGCTGATGTCCATGATTTGAGAGACACAGCCACAACCCGCGAATTGTATGTACATGAAATTGGGCTGCATGGATTGGCCGCCAATCGAAGGAGGACATTGGTTTCCAGAACAGAAGTCGTCTCACTTTCAGCGTTGGAAGATATCATTCATTAAACGATGATACCAGCCCTTAAAAAATTGGCCTGACAAACAAAAATCCCCCGCAGAACAGTTTCTTCTGCGAGGGTTTAATATTTATCGAATCAAAACAGCTTCCAGAGATCTAGAGAGACCAGCCGTCACGATAATCACGGGTCAAAAATTTATTCGCTTCAGGAACATTCGTGATTTCCATTTTCTTCGGATCCCATTCAATCTTCTTACCAGCACGAATGGCAACATTACCGAGTAATGTTGTTTCGGTCAGACGGCTCGCATAGTTGAAGTTGGACATTGCTGGATCGCCACCTTTACAGGCAACCACAAATTCTTCAAAGTGGCCGGGCGAACGCGGTAGACTTTGCTCGGGCTTTTTGAAGTCTTTGAATTTGTCTTTTGGTAACAAGACATATTCTGCACCATAGTCATCTGGTGTGTAGAGGTTTCCTTCCTCACCAACTAAGACAACCCCACTGGACTTCATTTTTTCACCCATCAGAAGTTCTTCAGGTGGCTTATTACCTCCGTCATACCAAGTCAATTTCAGAGGAACCAGGTCGCCACGCTGCCCGAACTGATAAGTAATCTTGGTCGACTTCGGATACGTTTCGTTTTCGATCATCCCTTCCTGCTCTGCTTCCACAGTCAGAGGATCATAAAGATCAAGAGCCATCACATGCATGTTCATCGTGTGACAGGCCATATCTCCCAAAGCACCTGTTCCAAAATCAAGCCAACCACGCCATTCAAACGGTGTGTAAACCGTACTAAAAGGACGATAAGGAGCTGGACCAAGGAATAAGTCCCAGTGAATGTGCTTCGGAACCGGTTCCCCTTCTGGCGGACGTTCAATGCCTTTTCCCCAAACAGGACGATTTGTCCAGACATGGGCTTCACGAACATTGCCGATTACACCCGAGCGGATCACTTCCACCGCTTCACGGAAACCATTTTTGGCAGTACCTTGGTTCCCCATTTGTGTGGCAACACCAT
Source organism: Planctomycetaceae bacterium (assembly GCA_029259875.1). Lineage (GTDB taxonomy): Bacteria > Planctomycetota > Planctomycetia > Planctomycetales > Planctomycetaceae > Gimesia. The sequence continues at coordinate 3,289 of JAJDEK010000070.1, read as the reverse complement.
GCTCTTGAGCTACTTCTCGCATCATGCGTGCTTCTTTGACCGACCAGGTTAGTGGTTTTTGTGTGAAGCAATGTTTGCCTTTTTTCATCGCCATAATACTAGCAGGAGCATGTGAATGATCGGGAGTACTGACAGTGACGGCGTCAATTTGACCGTCCATTTCAGTAATCATCTCTCGATAATCATTAAATTTTTTGGCTTTGGGATAACGTGCTGCCGCTTTTGCCAAACGCTTATCATCAATGTCGCAAATAGCAATCAAGTTTCCATGCTTCGCAGCACTCGCGGCATCGCTTGAACCTTTTCCACCTATCCCAACTGATGCGAAATTAAGTCGCTCAAGGGGTGATTTTTCTTCTGCGAGCAAGCTCTGCCCACCCACCCAAAATGCAGCACCTAGTGCCGATGATTGTTTAATGAACTCGCGGCGAGTTGAACGTTGACTCATGAAGTGCTCCTGTTTGAATGTTCTAGTCTAATCTTGTTACGCCATTTTACTTTTGTCGGTTAAAACATTTCGCAACTTTTACGAATATTACATCAGAAAAGTCTTATTTATTGTAGTTTCTGCAGAAAGGAATGAAAACAGAATAACAGGTGAAATGGGAATCATCGTCAAATAGTATGGTAAGGGATGACTTATTTAGGAGCTCTAATTTATTTTGAATTATTATTCCACTCAGGCTTTTCTCTCGGCCATAAAAATGTCAAAGTAAACTGGTATTTTAGCGTTTCCTCCCTGTAGTACTCCTCAAAACAAATTCCATGTGACTCATGAACACCAACAATCCCCTATCCCAAAACCCAGACTTTGATGTTCTCATTCAAGGTGGTACAGTCATTGATGGTACCCGGTCTCCCAGATATCGTGCAGATGTCGGCATTATAAAAGACAAAATTATTGCGCTGGGTAATCTGGAACACGCTAGCGGTTCACGCACCATTGATGCCCAGAATAAGATTGTGGCTCCAGGCTTTGTGGATGTGCATAATCATTCCGATAGTTGGCTTCTAAATACACCCAACTTTATTTCAAAAACATCACAGGGATTCACAACAGAAGTCATTATGGCTGACGGGATCTCATATGCTCCAGTGGATCGATGCACCGCCGAGGATTGGGTTTACTATTTGCAATCTCTGGATGGTCTATTCCCAGAAGAATACACTGGCTGGGAAACACTACAAGAATACATGAGCCTGATTGATGGCAAAAATGTCCAGAATGTGATGACGCATCTCCCCTATGCTAATCTACGTTCGATGGCATGCGGCTTTGGTCGTCAAAGAGTTGATGACTTTCAGATGAAACAGATTTGCTGTGAAGTGATCAAAGGCATGGAAGCAGGTGCGGTGGGGATCTCAACGGGACTCGATTATATTTCCCAATGCTTTTCCACTACGGAAGAAATCATTGAAGCTTGTCAGGCCATGTCGAAATACGATGGCCTCTATGTTTCGCATGTCCGTTATAAAAAGACATTAATTCCTGCAATTGAAGAAGCAGTGGAAATCGGAAAAAAAGCAGGGGTGAAAGTCCACATTTCACACCTGAAAGGACAACATCCAGGGCAAGCGGAAGAAGCACTTGAGTATATCGACAAAATTGCACGGCACGAAGTTGATATTTCGTTTGACGTTTATCCCTATCAACCGGGATCCACGATGTTGCATTTTCTACTGCCTTATGAAGTCTGGGAATCAGGACCGCGCCAGGCAGTAGAAAAACTCAAACAACCAGAGATGCAACAGCGTTTTCGCTATGGTTTGGATAACTATTTATTAGATATCTCAGCCATTCAGATTGCCTGGGTTCGCAGTGAAAAAAACAAGCATCATCAAGGAAAGTCTTTGAGCCAATATGTGGATGAATCCGGACTCTCACAAGAAGAAGCTCTGGTCAACTTATTGATAGAAGAAGAGATGGCGGTACTTTTAGTGTTTAATATGGGCGATGATCGACTTGTCGACCCTGTTCTACAACACGATTTATACATGATGGGGACAGACGGAATCTATATGGAAGGAGGCATTATTCACCCTCGACAATTTGGTTCTGCCCCACGTTTACTCGGTCCCTGCGTCAGAGATCATCAACTATTCTCACTCGAAGACGCCGTTTATAAATTATCGGGCGCAGCAGGGCACAGGTTTGGGCTCGGTAATCGGAGCCAATTGAAAGAAGGCTATTTCGCTGATGTCGTTATCTTTGACCCATTAACGGTTCAAGACAATGCCACGTATCAGGCCCCACAGCAATTTTCATCAGGAATCAACTACGTGATTTCCAATGGGATTCCCATCGTCCAAGACAATGTTCCGCTCAATATTGACACAGAAATACTTCCCGGACGTTACCTGAAGTATCAACCTAAATAAGGATTTAATCGAGAAACCGTCTCGGGATTCTGGTATTCGTTTTTACCAAACCCATATTCCGCACCAGCTTCAACGGCTTCCTCCTGATACTCAGGTAGGTTAGAAACGAGCATGAAATGACTCGTCTTGATTGCAGATGAGTTCTTTATTTTCTGAATAAGTTCAATTCCATCACTATAGTCTGCGTCCAGTTTACGATTAATGAGAACGAGATCGTAAGAGTTTTGTTTCAATTTTTCTAATGTATCTACTTCAACGTCAGATTGATCAATGTCGACGTCGAAATGACTTGTCAAAAAATGAACTAAAGAATTTGTATCTGGTACACATTGGCCAACACTCAGCACGCGTTTCGTCATTTAGTTATTCCTAATCATTTTTTTGTAATTCCAGTGAATCCATAGATGAAACCGTTTTCTCTGAACTAACCACAAAGCCTGGATACTTCACGAATTGAGTCTAGTACATCATCAAGTTCCGGTACTTCGATACCAGGCACACGCCCGGCTTGATCACATTCTTCCAGTAACATGAGGTCTTCATAGTTTTCATTTGCCATTAATCGCCGTCTGGCACGAGCGCCAATGGTTCCCGATTTAATAGCATGAGCTTCCATATGATATTTTATAAGCCATGCGGTTCGCTCTGTTATAAATCCTTCCAAAGCTTCTAAGCCCGCTTCGACATGGTTCTGAGCATCAATCGCTTTTCCAACATCATGCAACAAGGCGGCTAATTGAAATTCTTCATCATAAGGTAGTTCATCATAGGCCAGATCATATACCTGCAAGCTGTGATACAGTGCATCTCCTTCTGGATGGTATTTTTTTGATTGTTTGGCACGTGCCAACGGAATCAGCAACATACGATAAATTTGAAATCGATCTACACTCTGTTCCACCTCTGCTAA
>JAJDEK010000069.1 GCA_029259875.1 Planctomycetaceae bacterium | reverse complement strand
ACTTTCGGCAATGAACAAACGACCTCGATCATCAAACCCAGCCATCATAGGGTATTTGGTCAACTCACTGTTGGTCACGCGTTCGATACTGAAGCCTTTGGGAACACGTGGCAGATCTTCTGCCTGGGCAAACTCAGCATGGGAAATATACAAAAGCAAATAGACAATCGAGCAACCAAGGGCAGTAATGCGAGGCGGTTGTTGATTCACAGCAAGTACCTTTATGGGAAGGAAGAACAAGATCGTATAACCACAGCGAATCGATCACCGGGCCTTGAGGATCTTACATTGTAAACAAAGTAAATAAAGTTCTCAAACGGCAAATCAAAGATTTCCCGATTTCCTGACCTGAAGTTTAGTCTATGAAATCCAAACGCCTCACTTCTGATTCTGCATGAACAGTTCGATCAGCAAATAATCGATGAGTTTTCCCATGTCGTGTTGTGATTTAGTTTTCGCGCGCTAAAAAAAATAAAAATTTGCATCTTTTCCTGGAGCGAATCAGCGGGATCTGTCACAAAAAGTCGGCAATTGTCGGTATGCGGCGGCGTTCGTCTTTTCACTGTTTTAAGACCACTTCTGAAAAAAAGCGAGCACATTTTTACCGCTATAATTCCCACGTAACACACATCAATCACAACTTTACGGGGACGAACAAGTGAAAACAACAGAAACACCAACCAGACAAAAATTGACAGAAAAACAAGAAGCGATCTACTCATTCATTAAACAGGAAATTATACAACAACGCCTTTCTCCTACGGTTCGGGAAATTGGCGAACAATTTGGCATTCGATCTTCGAATGGTGTCATGTGTCACCTGAGAGCATTGGAACGCAAGGGGTGGATCAAGCGCGATCACTATCTCTCAAGAGGTACCACACTGATTACGGAACCGATCACTCAATTACTCACACTCACTCCGGGAGAAGCGGCTTGCCTAGGCGATGTCTACGTCGGTTGTGTCAGTGCGCAAGACAAAACTGTAACCCTCGAAGTAATCGCTCCCGACACGATGGGAGAAATTCGCAAAGACATCTGAGAAAACATTCACGGAGTCGCAAGTGCTCTCAATTCGAAAACGTATTACAAAATTTGACTCATCATAAAAGCGGAATCACCAGAAATGGATCACATACCTGAAAGCAATGGAAAGCAACATTTATTGCCATTTTCCAACAAGTTGGAAGACACTTCGGAAACGGAAACACCTTCCGGAACGCCGCAATCAGATTTCCCCAGTGAGTTGAAAAACAGCTATTGCAACCTGCTGACGATTGAAGACGGGTATGAAGGACTCACCTCTGTCGAAGCGGCAACGGACGTTGCACATTGCAATGAGCACGTGCTCGACAAGGAAAACGAACTCACTACCCTAAGTAGAAAATTGCATCAGGAGAAATCAAAACTCGAAAAACTGAAAGGTGATTTAGAAGAAGCAGAAGTCTGCCTTTCGATGGCACAATCTTATGAATCAGCCATCGCAGGTTGGAAGGAAACGATTGAATCGCTGGAATCGCTCCATAACTCAACGATTAATACGCAAGCACCTTTCTCAATGGCTGAAGAAGCCTGGAAAGATCTGAAATTTGTGGAACAGCAAACTCTGATCGAATTAGAAAGCGCAATCACTAAAGACATAATCCATGCTTCTTATGGATCAATGCCTGTCCAGAAAACAGAATCGCTGTTCCCCGATGAAGTCTCGATTGAAATTCTCGGCGATTATCTGCCAGTTTCCATTTTGACCGAGGGAGCCCAGCTCTCCCTAAAACACTGCATGCAGGGAAATGCGACTTACGCCGTTCACTGTCAATCACAGTGTTGACGTTCCTCGTTTAAGTCAAACTCATTACCTATTACTTCAAAAACACAAGGATTCTACGTCCATGCAAAATCAAACAGAACAATCGACACTTGTTTCCAATACACACCGAACCATCAGCGGTCAACTCGCCGAATGGGGTATCGAATTCAGCCAAGACCGTGTGGCGCAACTCTCCATAGAACAGCAGAGCCAGCTGCAAACCTGGATCAATGTGGGAGTGGATGCAGATGAAGCATACCAAACGGAATTCGCTAGTCTGCCTGAGTTCATGGAAAATGAATTACTTGAAATGAGTGGAGAATTGACGACTGAACCCCAAGAGACCATTGTCGAACAAGCGATCAATGCCTATGAAGCAGAGACTCCTATTACCAATAATCCCTATTTGTTTGACACCGCTGCCTGGCACCTCTGGCGAAAAGCCCACTGTCATTGGCATCATGGTGAATCACTAGATTTCGCAAACGAATGCATATTGAATTCTGATCAAAACGAACACCAATCAACAGTATCAGACATCCATCAACAATTAATACAACTGTTTCCACAATTGAACCAGACAGAGCACTCACTGAAAATACTTCGCCATAAATTGAAAAAAACGAAAAGGCAAAGAAAAAATTTTATCCAACAACAATCACAACTACTTCATCAGTTATGCGAATCTCTTGATTCTGTGACAGACGAAATTACTGTTTCTCCACAGAGAGAAGAAGTTTTGCAAACGCTAGCACCGAAAACAGAATCAACGACCGGCGCCTCTCTCTCTCAAACCATCCAAGCGAATCAATATGCGTCACTGGGCTCTGTAACAGACGGACCGATTCAACTCATCCGCATTCCTGTTACACCACCTGAAACAAATCGAGTCGAAGTGTATTTACAACAAAACAGCGATGGTCGATGGCGAGTCGGACATCTCTGGTCAGTCGTAGCGAATGCTTTGACAGGACAACTGTCCCGAGGAAGCAGACAACCAGACCAACAGCAGGTTACCTACCCCACTGAAGCAAAAGCATTAATCAATGAAGTCATTTATCTCAGCCAGGGAATCATTGGCGTGGTCGAGATTGAATGCCAGATTTTAGATTATCTGAATCTACTTGAAGAGTATCCGGGGCAGTTGGCTGTCTGCAGCAAATGCCATTGTCATTATGTTGTCGACAAAGACAACCATCCAGATTATTGCGATCAATGTTACGATGCATCCCGTGCTTCAGGTTAAGAGGGATCAACTAAGATTTTTCAGGAGTCATCTATTTTGTCTTGCCAAGCCCTTCGAATCTTGCCATAGTTGATGAAACAGATTCATCACGTGATAGCAACTTTATTCTCCTTCAGAAGCGGAGGCTCACTGTGCAAGACCAACCCAATAAAACAGATAATACTCATTCCTCTTTGAACCGCAGAAAATTTTTGGCAGCTTCCGCCTCTGCAGCAGCAATTGGCTTTGGTGCTCCCGCCTTTGTTCGCGGCAGGAATCTGAATGAAAAACTGAATATCGCCATTATCGGTTCCGGAGGCCGTGGCGGGAGTAATCTGAGAGCCGTTTCATCTGAAAATATTACCGTGCTCTGCGATGTGAATGAGCAGAATCTGTTCCGCGCTGGACAGAGCCATCCCAAGGCAAAAAAGTTCAAAGACTTCCGCGAGGTTTATGATCATGCTAACGAATTCGATGCAGTCGTCGTCAGCACTTGCGAACACACACACGCGTTCGCCACACTACCAGCTCTCCAACTGAAAAAACATGTCTACTGTGAAAAACCGTTGACACACAGTGTCTGGGAAGCGCGAGTGATTCGCGAAGCGACCCGGAAAGCAAATGTCGCTACTCAGATGGGCACACAAATTCATGCGACCGATAATTATCGCCGTGTGGTCGAACTAGTTCAATCAGGAGCCATTGGTCCCGTGCAGGAAGCACACGTCTGGGTCTCTCGCGCCTGGGGTTGGCATCCCTCCGAAGCAGAAGCCCGCGAGGCCAAAGATATCGTCTACTCCGCTGAACGTCCGAGTTACTCTGATCCGGTTCCAAAAGGAGTGGACTGGGATCTTTGGTTAGGCCCCGCCCCCGAACGTCCTTTCAATAAAATTTATTTCCCAGGTCCCAAATGGTACCGCTGGTGGGATTTTGGAAATGGAACGATGTCCGACTTAGGCAGCCATTGGATCGACTTACCCTTCTGGGCCTTAAAACTGGATCACCCCCTCACCATCGAAGCGGAAGGGCCTCCGATTCAAAAAGAAATCGCGCCGGCATCCATGCAGGCAGTTTATGAATACGGACAACGCGGCGACATGCCCCCAGTGACTGTCGGCTGGTATCAAGGTACAAATAAACCGAAGTTGTGGCAGGAAGAGAAAATTCCTCAGTGGGCCAATGGCGTACTGTTTGTCGGTGAGAAAGGCATGCTGCTTTCTGATTACCGAAAACACGTTTTACTGCCAGAAAAAGAATTCGCCGATTTCAGACCTCCATCGCCTTCGATTCCCAAATCATTGGGACATCATGCTGAGTGGATTCACGCCAGTAAAACAGGCGATCCCACCACCTGCAACTTCGAATACGCGGGGCTCTTAACAGAAGCCAACCATCTTGGAAACGTGGCTTATCGCACAGGGAAAAAACTACACTGGGATACCCAAGCCATGCGCGCAACAAACGCTCCCGAATCCGATCAATATATCCGTCGCGAGTACCGCAAAGGCTGGAAATTGATTTAGAGGATTTCGACGAAATCAATTAATCGATTTTCAATTAGTCAATGTGCGCATTCTTTAGTAGCTACTATGTTATCTGGATAAATTATCTTTTTTTGCACACGAAGTTAAAACAAAAAATGATCCTAAGTTCAAAGTGTTGAAGTATTAAAATAATACTTCACTAAAAAACAAAGTGA
>JAJDEK010000068.1 GCA_029259875.1 Planctomycetaceae bacterium | reverse complement strand
ATTTGTTCTTGTGAGAGAAGTTCCCAATTCACATCAAAGGCAAGTATGACGTCATATTCAAACAATGCCGTTCGTTCTGGAAATTCATATAACATTTGGTCGGCATCCTGAGAGACACCAGGAGACGCTGTTTGCAACCAGACATCGGACTTGATAGAAGGATGTCGATAGAGCATCGTGCGGGTAAAACGATAGTCACGCATTGGTCCACCAGCTAGGATCAGAACTCGCGTAGGACGACTGAAAACATTGACCGAATGCTCCAGTTCATTATCCATTGCGTTGGCATCCTGCGCTAGTTGATTTCCCCGCACTCGAATCACATAACTAATTTCGCCTTCTTCACTGGGGATGCGTTCGAATTTCACATCGAGAGGCAGCCCCTCTTCTGTGGGGAGGAGAATATCGCGCGAGTCGACGACTGTGGGCTGTGCTTCTCCCTCTAGTTTTTTCAATAATTCAATTGTAATGTTTTTGCCTGGCATCCCCACAGCCTGTAGGAGCGCGGTGATTTCAAAACTGTCACCAAATTGCACGTCCGTTGGGGCAATGATTTTCGAAACTTGCACATTTGCAGGTTTCGTGGGACTTCCTACACCGAGTGTAATCAGACGCACTTTTGATTCCTTCGCTGCTTCATTGGCAGTGAGTAAATCGGTACCGGCATTCGATGCACCATCGGTGGCAATAATGATGCCAGAAAGAGTGGAACCGTTGATTTCTCGAATCAACTGTCCCAGTAATTCTCCTAACCTTGTTTCCAGTCCCTGGGGTTGCAGGAGGCTGTTCCAATCGATGTTCGATATCGTTTTAGTTTCGGTGTTAGACTCTGTATTCACATCAGTGGCTATTTCCGTGGCCTGTTCCCGTTGAAATACATGATGTGGCCCGGTTAAATTTTGATCGAATGTGTAAACACTGACTTGATGCTTTTTTTGTAGATCTTTAATTAATGGTGACTCAGTCAGCAATTTTTCTACAGCCTGCATGCGACTGGGAACCGTGCGATTGGCTGGTGAGCTTGTATTCGCAGAGACCAGTTGATTGGGATGTCGCATTGAGAGCGAGGTATCAATTAACACTGCCACCCGTGATGGGCGAAATGACATTTTCTGTGTTCGTTCATGTGGATTGAAAACAATGATAATCAAAGCAACTAATACACAGAGTCTCAATCCGATCAACCAGCAACGCCAAGGAAGAGAGAGCTGGATAGAGTCTTTCCAGGAGGTCCGGAAAGAGAGCACCAGAACAAAAAACAGACCTCCCAGTAGTAGCATCCATCCCCAGCCTGATTCGGGCGTATCATACTCGATAGAACGAAACGCAGTCGTTTCGTCTGCCGCCAAGACCAATGAATCAGGAATGATAGAAAAAAAACTCATGCAACAGCACCTGCTATTTTGGGATGATAGCTTAATCTGTACGCCAATAACTGTTCACAGATTAATAACAGAAACAGGATCACTAAAATGGTATTGGTAATTTCCCGGCCCGCTTCCTGGCCTTGAATCCATTGGAATTCTCCTGGTTCCTGGATTTGGATTTGCGGGTTACTACCAAGTTGTTTGATTAAGTCATCCGCAGCGATCAACTCCAGATTACTTTCTGTCACCGGGAAGTTAAACGCGTACATTTTTTGTTCAATTGTTTGATCTTGTCGTTCCAATTGTACGGAATAGACGCCAGGTTGATCTGTTTCGCGGTAAGTGGTCATTAACTGTAATGAACCATTCTGCGAAGCATCAGTGACTTGTTTGGGAGAGGCTTTGAGCCTGATGGTTCGTTCTCCCTCGGAAATGGGAGTTTGGATTTGAATTTCATCAGAGAACAACGAGGCGTCGAGCGAAAATGCAATTGGATCGCCTACAATTTCCGTTTGTTCGTGAGATCGGGACTGCACCAGGTATTTTTGCAGCTCTAATTGAAAGACAATATAGCTCGGATTTAATGCCCAAGAGTTCCACGGTTCACCTTCATTTGTAAGCACAGGACTTGCAGATGTCAGACAAGTGATAATACGGCCTTTGCCAAACCGATGTTCGATGATAAATGGTTCTTGATTTCTGAGCGTGGCGATCACATTGACGCCCGATGCACTTTGGGACTTTGTTTGTAGCCATTCTTGCGAGAGTGGAAAGTATCTCGAAATAGTGACTGCTTCAATGAGTGGATTATCTTGACCTGCAAACACAGAAAACAGAGGGTGGTCACTGACTTGCATATCCACGGTGGAATTGGTTTCACGGGCCGGTAACTCTCGAGGCGATCCTTCCAGCGGCGCGGGAAAGAGTCCGTTTCCATTTTTATATAGTTTGTCGTTATAAAAGGCTGGTTGGATAGAAGGGCCGACGAACCAGATCAAGCCTCCTCCTGCTGCGACAAACTGTTCTAAAGGAGTGATCGCGTCAAGTGGAAGTTCGGCAACGTTAAGCAGATAGATATTTTTAAACTGATCCAAGGGATGTCTACGGAGATAGTCTACACTTTCGACAGAAGGTGCAAATCCGGTAGTAGAGATGTCAGGTGCAATCGCAGTTTGGATAAACATCCATTCGTTACCTGAGGGGTTTCCATCGATAATCAATACAGGATTCGAAGGTTTGACATCAATGGCCAAAAATCGTTCATTATCGCCGGCAAGCACGTCATTATTCAGACTGACGTTGACCTGATGTAAATCCGGTTTATTAAAAACAACGTCAAAGTCTTGGGAAATTTCACTTCCTGCTTCAATTTTGTCAAATACGATGCTCATCGGAAGTTTGTTATTATCAACGAATGCAGCAACACGTACATTTTCAGCGACCTGATCGCCAAAATTTTTGATCCTGACTTTCAAACTGAGGGGGACATCAACGGCTGCCACTTCCGTCGCGCCGGAGAGTTCGGTAATTGCCAGATTAGGTTGAGAGTCGGGAACCGTTTTGATCAGATTGATCGCAATATCATCTTTACTCAAATCTTCGATTGCTGATGTGATTCCTTTTTTATCCTGCCAGTCTGATTTTCTGAAGTCAGAAATCAAATGCAGAGTTTTAATTACAGCTCGGTCTTCATTGAGCAAGTCCGCAGCCGCCTCCAAGCCTTGATTCAGGTCGAGACTCTGGTGTGAGCAAGCAAGATTTGTCAGCTTTGCGTCCAGCTCATTAATGAGCTCTTCATTAATGTCTCTTTGTAAAAACAGTGGTGCATCGGCACGGGAGAGTACGATCAGAGATAATTTTTCTGTGTTAGGACGATTTGTTCCTTCTGCCACAATTTTACGAATTACTTGAAGCCCTTCATTAAAGGCAGTCTGCTCTCCCCAGACATTTTGCATGGAACCACTATCATCCAAAACGATGACATGGTGCGATTTCGCACCACGAAACATCGATAATTGATTGGGATCAAGAATGAGTCGTGCAATCAATAATAACAGGCAGATGATCAACAGAATTCGTAGCAACAAAAGCAGTAATTGTTCGAGCAGAACTCTTCTCTGGTTCGTTTGCTGACTTTGCAGCAGAAATTCCATCGCTGCAAAATGAACTCGTTTGTACTGAAAGCGGTTAATTAAATGGATGATAATGGGCGCAGCAACCATCATCGCACCGGCGTAGACCAGCGTGGAATTCACAAAATGTTGTGTTAACCATGTTTCCATATTTTATGTTATCAGTTAAATCTATTGAAGTTTGTTAAGATTGGGAGCCTTGGGGATGATTATTGTCTAATGGATTGTTGCATGCCGATTCGATGGTTGAGGTAATGCGCTAAAGCAGCATCCAGGTATTCGCTAGTTCGTATCGTTTGATAATCAAATTTATTTTTGGCACAACGCCTTCTGATTTCATTCAGAAACTCATGCATCGCATTGAGGTAACCCTCTCGTAGTGAGCGGGGATCACAGACGAGCTCACCTGTCTCTTCCATGCCTTCAAAACGTGTGGTACCTGCATAACTGAAATCGAGTTCCTCATCATCCAGAATATGCAACAACATCACATCGTGACCCCGATACTGCAGCAGTCTCAACCCTTTAAACAGACTCTCCCGATTTACAAACAAATCGGAAATCAGAATAATGGTTCCTTTTTTAGACCGTGTCTCGGCGACTTCTTTTAATACGTCAAAAATGTCAGTTTTTTGAGCTGGTTTTTCTGTTGCGAGTGCGGTGAGCAAGGCATTTAAGTGGTTTCGTTTGCTTAATGCCTGGACTTTGGAACGAACAGCATCATCAAATGTAATCAAACCGACGGCATCCTGCTGTTTTAGCAATAGATATGCCAGAGCGGCGGCTGCAGTACAACCATATTCATATTTGTTAAGTGGACCTGTACCAAACTGCATGGATTCGCTGACATCAACCAAAAGTGTGGTTCTTAAATTTGTGTCTTCTTCATACTGTTTGATGTAGTATTTGTCTGTTTTTGACCAGACCTTCCAGTCAATATTCCGCACATCATCTCCAGGGGCGTACTCACGGTGCTGAGCAAATTCCACCGATTGGCCAAAAAAAGGACTACGGTGCAATCCAGATAAGAACCCTTCTACAATTGAACGTGCCCGAATTTCCAAACGAGAAATTCGGGAAATTGCTTCAGGCAGCAAAAATTTTCTGTAATCTTGGGTCACTGGTCAGTTCGCCTTCCTTTGACGGAGTCTCATCAATCAATCGCTCAATCACACGGTCTGAAGAAATTCCTTCCGACTCGGCTGAGAAGTTTGTTACGATTCGATGTCGTAACACCGGAGCTGCCAGAGCGCTGATATCTTCAGTAGAGACGTGGGTATGACCATTCAGTAACGCTCGTGTTTTTCCACCTAATAACAGATTTTGTACTGCGCGAGGGCCAGCACCCCAACTGAGCCATTCGTTGATGAAATCAGGAGTGCCCGGTTCATTGACTCTGGTTTGTCTGACTAGTGCCAATGCGTAATCGATCACATGATCCGACACGGGAACTTGACGGACAATTTTTTGAATCTCCAGAACATCTACTGCGTTTAATACATGCTCAATTTTTTCGTTTGTCTCAGAAGTGGTTTTTCTGGCAATTTGCCGTTCTTCTTTGAAGGAAGGGTAACGAACATAGACTTTAAACATAAACCGGTCTTGTTGAGCCTCTGGCAACGAATAAGTGCCTTCCTGTTCGATGGGGTTTTGTGTCGCTAACACAAAAAACGGATCACTGAGCACATGTCGTGTTTGGCCGACACTGACTTGGTGTTCCTGCATCGCCTCCAGTAATGCGGCCTGTGTTTTAGGAGGCGTACGGTTAATTTCATCAGCCAAAATAACATTGTGAAATAAGGGACCTGCAATAAATCGAAATTCCCGTTCGCCGGTTTCTCGATTTTCCTGTAAGACGTCCGTTCCCGTGATATCTGCGGGCATCAAGTCGGGCGTGAATTGGATACGGCTAAATGACATCGACAGAGTCTGTGCCAAAGTACTGATCATCAATGTTTTGGCCAGCCCGGGGACACCTTCAAGTAAACAGTGACCCCTACTAAAGAGGGCAATCAGGAGTTGTTCCACTACCTGATCTTGGCCAACGATGACTTTCGACATCTGCCCGTGAATCTGTTGATACGCAGAACTAAGCTTATCTATGGATTCCTGAGTGATTTCGAACTCATGAGAGTCATTTGTATGATGATTCGTTTCCGACATCCGTTTTAACACCTTTCTACAAAGGTAAACACTGCTGGGCGCAGATAGTTCCGTTAACTCTATCGTAATGCCTGAGATAGGACTTTGCGACTATAAATCGATAAATTACAGGGGTTTCCTTCCAATCACCACAGTCTCTAAAAAGGAGAATTCGCTTCAAAATGCGATGCTAATTGTCATAGTTAGAATTTGAGATCGTTTCTCTCATTTTACTCGAGCATAGCGGGTGGGAAAGTCTTATTTTAGGGGATCTTAGGGATATCGCTGGAAAGATTGTGTTTGCAGCGTTTAAACAAATCGGTTCTGGAGCGAAAAATATAGGTTGTACACGAAGTCTTTGTGACTCCATCAGTCCCAAGCCAGTGGGTTTTTCCAGGCTGCTTTTAGCTCTTCTAAGCTGGCATCAATGACCGTCTTTCCTGATTTCCCTTTGACAGTGAACTGACTGTTACTGACAACTTCGCCAATTTCAACCAGCGGTAGTTCGTTAAAGCAGGGTTGCAGTGCTTCAACTTTGTCTGGCGCGACTTCAATCAGAAACCGTGTATTGCTTTCTGAAAAAAGCAAACTAGCGGTCGAAAGTTCCAGTGCTTCGGGAAGTCGAGTGGCATCTAGCTTCATTCCAAAGCCTCCTGCAAACGCCATTTCAGCCGCTGCCAGTGCTAAGCCTCCTTCACTTAGATCATGGCAACTTCTTATGAGTTGCTTTTGAATCGCAGTATGTAGTGACTTGAAAATTTTCGGGGCCTGTTCTTTATCGACTCTCGGAACTTCGCCTCCCTCCAATTGATTCACGAGTGTAAAGTGACTGCCTCCCAATTCGTCCTGAGTCGAACCAACCAGGAAAATTCGATTGCCAGGGGTCTTGAGGTCCATGGTGACTGCTTTGTTTATGTCGGCGATTTGTCCGATGGCACTAATTAAGAGCGAAGCAGGAATCGCAACCGTTTCTTTCTCACCCTGTTCGTTTTCATAAGAGAACTCGTTATATAGGCTATCTTTTCCACTGATAAAGGGAGAGCCGAAAGCGATAGAGAATTCTTGACAGGCTAGAGCGGCTGACACCAGACTTCCCAGAGTTTCCGGTCGATCTGTATTTCCCCAGCAGAAATTATCGAGGATAGCAATCTTCTCAGGATCTGCACCGACGGCGACACAATTTCGAATCGCTTCGTCAATCGCGGATGCTGCCATCCAGTGTGTGTTTAAATCTCCATAACGTGGATTCATGCCACATGAGATCACCAAACCACGGACGGAAGAGAGATCAGGGCGGACGACGGCTGCATCTGAGGGGCCATCATTCTGAACACCCACCAAGGGTTTAACCACACTACCTGCCTGAACTTCCTGGTCATACTGACGAATGATCCACTCTTTGCTACAGACATTCAGCGAACTTAAAATCGATTTCAAATCTTTGTTGTAGTTCTCTTTTTCTGTGGGAGTCAAAGGCACAAAGGGAGGTATTTGATAGATGGCATCGCGAATCACAGGAGGTCGTCCATCATGCAAGAAGGACATTTCCAGATCCCCCACGATCTGATCCTGATACTTGAGAACCAATCGATGCGTATCAGTGAACTTTCCGATGATCGATGCCTCGACCCCTTCGCTCGAGCAAATTTTTTCAAACTCTTCCCAGTTTTCAGGAGGGACAGCCAGCACCATTCGTTCTTGTGCCTCGGAGATCCAGATTTCCGTATAAGAAAGTCCGGCATATTTCAATGGGCACTGATCCAGCCAAACTTCGGCTCCCGTATCTTCACCCATTTCGCCCACAGCACTGCTGAAACCGCCTGCGCCACAATCGGTAATCGCGGAAAATAGCGATTTATCTCGTGCTTCCAGAATGACGTCCATCGTCATCTTTTCCGTGATCGCATTACCAATCTGTACGGCACCTCCGGAAAGCATTTCACTTTCTGATGTCAATTCCGCAGAAGAAAAAGTGGCACCATGAATGCCATCGCGTCCAGTGCGTCCTCCCACAGCAACGATATAGTGCCCCGGTTGTGTTTTTTGCTTGACTGATTTTCCCACTGGTAGCATTGCAACGTTGCCACAGTAAACGAGTGGATTCCCTAAGTAGCGTTCATCAAAGTAAACGGCACCATTTACTGTCGGGATTCCCATTCGGTTTCCGTAATCTCGTACACCTGAAACGACTCCGGTTGCAACTGCCTTGGGGTGTAATACACCAGCGGGAAGATCGTCGTAAGAAATCTCAGGTGGGGCAAAGCAGAAAACATCTGTGTTACAAACCGGTCTGCCTCCTAACCCTGTTCCCAGTGGATCACGAATCACTCCACCTAACCCGGTATTGGCACCTCCATAAGGTTCCAGTGCAGAGGGGTGATTATGCGTTTCTACTTTAAAGCAGACATCTTGTTTGTCGTCGAATGTAATCACGCCAGCATTGTCGACAAAGACACTTACACACCAGTCTTTATCACCTAGAGATTTTCGAATTTGAGTCGTGGCGTCAAAGATTGTCTCTTTGAGCATGTTCTCGAAGTGAATATCACGTTCGCCATCGCGAAAGTGAATGCGGCCAGCCAATGTTTTATGAGAACAATGTTCGCTCCAAGTTTGTGCGACACTCTCAAGTTCGATATCTGTTGGATCTTTCACTTGATCCACATAGTAGTTTTTGATGGTTTGCATCTCAGTCAAATTTAAGTAGAGCTGTCCTTCACGACTGAGTGTTTCCAGTTGGCTGTCATTCATCGAACGAATGGGGACCGTGACCAATTCGAAAGTATACTCGCTTCCTAGTTTGATACTGTCCATTTTCAGAGGACCGCGAATAACATATTCGATTGCATCGTTCGAAAGCACCTTACATGCCATCCGGTCAATTTCTTCGGATGAAGCATCTGGATTGACCCAGTATTTGCGACAAGTGGCTACGTTTTCAACCGAGAGACCCAGATCATGAATCGCCTGCCGCGCACTGTTGGCGACATTATCAGTGACTCCTGGTTTGAAGAGTACACTCAGTAATTGTTCAGGATCTGCTAAATCAGAGGAACTGTTCGAAAGGATTCGAATTTCAAACGTTTCTACAATCGGATCTGACAGAAGAGACTGGGCAATTTTTTCTAATCCGGTTTTATCTAATTCACCTTCTAGAAGATAAGAATGTGCTGTCTGAATAGAACGAATAGAATTTGTGCCAAGGACCTGGCACTCTTTAAGGATTCGGGCTCCTTCACGGTCTATCTGGTTTTCAGCAGGTTTGATTTCGACTTCGCAAAGCATGTTAGTTCCAGTTATGGCCAGTTATAGTTTGTTCAAGTCAGAAAATGAGACGGCTCTTTTTAGGGCCTGTTATTTCTGAGTCGTTGAATAGAATGATTGTTGAGCGATTTGAGTAGATATTTCCATTACCGAGATGAATTTAATGCATCATGGTTCTTTTTACCATCTTCCAGAAGTCGGCGAAGTTGATTTTCATCATTGTTATTGATGGCATCCCTTAAAGATTGCAGTGATTGCGTGTATTTATCGATACTTGTCACGATGGATTCTCTATTGTTTAAGAGAATGTCAACCCAGAGCGAGGGATCACCGGCGGCGATTCTGGTAGTGTCACGAAAACCGGTCGAAGTAAATTTCCGATTTTCTTCTGCAAGCGTGATTGCCAAAGCAGAAGAGACCACGTGAGGTAAATGGCTGGTCTCCGCCAGAATTTGATCATGTTTTTGAGGAGATGTCTCCAGAACACTCATTCCGAGCGCTTCCCAGAATTGGATGACCTTGGAAATGGCCTCTTTGGGGAGTGAGTCGACAGGGGTCACTACGCAGGGGCGGTCTTGAAATAGGTCAGGATCTGAGAATTCAAAACCTGTTTTTTCTGAACCTGCTAAAGGGTGTGAGGCAACAAACGTCACTCCTTCGGGAAGGGTTCCGTAAAGTTCTTCACAGATATGTTGTTTAGTACTGCCGACGTCGGTGATAATGGTTCCCGGTCGGCTATTTTGTGCTACTGTTCGAATAAAATGAGCAATATGATTTACGGGCGTACAAACAATCACCAAATCTGACTGAGCTGAGGTTTCGGCGATGTTAGTCGTTCCACGATCCAAGAGACCGGAATGCTGGGCAGCGCGCATGCGCGAGGGATTTCGTCCTGCTCCCAGGATTGTCTCTGCTAATTTTCTCTGCCGTGCTGCAGCGGCAATTGAGCCTCCGAGTAGACCAACCCCGATAATGCCGATCGTTTTAAAGAAGGAGGAATTGTGTGTTGTTGATTCAGTCATGCCTCGTATTGTAGAAGCCCTGAATTGGGATTTCCAGCGGCTTGATATCAGTATCAACGGCCTGACCAAAAAGTCTTACATTGTTGTAAGTGGTTTAATCGAAATCTCTTGTGATGCCTCTTAATTATTATTTGCAATTCGATAGAGATAACCATTGGTTCGTAGGTAAATACTGCCTTCGCTGATGGCAGGTGAAGCGTTGAACATGCTTTCATCGGTCGTGATTTCGTTGCGAGCCAATTCAAGATATTCAGGAGCGGCTTTCAAAACAACAACTCCATTATCACGGGTGGTGATGTAAAGTTTCTCATCGGCCAAGACAATGGAAGCATATAGCCGTCCCTTGGTGGGGAGGCGATTTTTATAGATGACTTCACCATTTTTGGCATTCAAGCAAAATGCAATTCCACGGTCACTGGCCCAGTAGAGATGACCATTGTAGTAAACGGGAGAGGTCACATTGGCGCCGACATTTACTTCCCAGAGCTTGTGCGTTTTTGTGACATCACCTCGACCGCCGGGGCGAACAGCAATACTGCGATTACTGCGGCCTCCCAGACAGTAGAGGATTCCCTCATTTTGAACTACAACTGGTACGACATAGTCCTGAATTCCCTCGCAAGTCCACAGCTTTTCACCGGTATTGGGGTCAAAACCAAAAATCTGGCTTTTCTGATTAACAACTAATTCCTGCTTCCCATTTGGCAAATCCACAACCGAGGGAGTGGTCCAAGCCTTCACAATATTTTCGGCTTTCCAGGCAACATCACCCGTTTTTTTATGTAAAGCATAGACAGTGTCACTTTCAATGCTGGCATTCACAATCACAAAATCTTTGTAGAGAATCGGTGAAGAAGCAGAGCCAAAGCCAGCAGTCCCATCACCGAGGTCAGCTCTCCATTTGAGTTTACCTTTCAGATCATAGGCGACGACGCCTGATGTCCCAAAAAAAGCATAGACTCCGGTTTCATCACAGGCAGGCGTACTGCTGGCATAGCCATGGTCGACGATCCGTTTTGTGATTTTCTGAACCTGATTCAAGGGAGGAACCGATTCATCCCACATGATTTCGCCGTTCTTTCGATTGACGGCAATCACGTGTAATCGCAATTCACTCGGGTTACTTTCTTCGTCGACTTTCAATCCATATCCGGAATATGCGGTGAGGAACACCTGATTGCCGAAGAGTACCGGACTGGAGGAACCATGGCCGGGAAGTTTTGTTTTCCAGGTAATATTTTTGTCAGCGCTCCACTCAGTGGGTAGACCAGTTGAAGGGGAAATGCCATTTCCGGAGGGGCCACGAAACTGTGACCAGTCTGCTCCTTGAGTCTCAGCAATACTGCCAGTTGAAGAAACAATTAACAGAATTACTAAGGAGAGAAAGCGGCTCATGTTCAAATTCCATTGAAAAGTCGAAGGTGGGAGGTTTGTTGCTAAATAATGAAACAACGATCTCGTGGACTAGTTTCGTTATTTCATAAAATTAGAGGGAATTACTCTCCCAAGCAAGTGTTTTTCGAATTTTGGTGGAATTTATTTTTAGTGAACAAAATGTTGGAATGTCGATTTAACTGATTCAAATCAGTTTTTTAATAGGATTTCCATCGCTGAGTGCCAATGGACGACCAATGGGCGAGATTAACTCTTTGGTATGGTCGATATTTAGTTTCTGTAGAATTGTGGCATACAAATCCTGAATTTGAACTGGTTCTGCTGGTTTCTTCTCTTTTCCTGTAGGGTCAGTTTCTCCAATGATCACATTACCCTTGATGCCTCCGCCTCCCACGATACAGGAAAAGCCAGTAGGCCAATGGTCTCGACCGTCCAGGGGATTGATTTTGGGAGTTCTGCCGAATTCTCCAATACACAGGACAATGGTGGAATCCAAGAGGTCTCTGGACTTCAGATCTTTTAACAAGCTCGAAAACCCAGGGTCAAGCATCGCAGCCTGGGTTTGGTGTCCCGTATAATTATTCGCATGGCTATCCCAGCCACGGAGATTAACTTCAATAGAATGGACTCCCTGTTCAACCAGCCTGCGTGCAACCAGGCAACCTCGACCAAAGGGAGAATCTCCGTAGGCTTTACGAACGGACTCCGGCTCTTTGTCAATTTCTAATGCATTAAGTTGTTCCGAACTCATCATCGTTAAAGCGCGATCTATCGTTGATTGGTGCAACGTTTTTTGCGTTTGGATCACTCTCCCCTTTTGGAACGCCTGTGAAACAATATTTAAATTTTCCAATCGCCGATTTTGTCGAGGCGGTTCAACACGGGCGCGCATGTTACCAATGTTTTTCCCAGGATCACGAACACGGAATGCATCCAGATGTCCGCCGAGATAGCCGCCGCGCGCTGGGAATTCAGTGTTACCTAAAGAAATATGCTGAGGTATTTCTAGTTTGGAATTGGGAGCCTGATGAGTGATGATCGCACCGAGTGCAGGGTAGACTGTAGTCGGTTCGGGGCGGTAACCTGTTTTGAAGTATTTTGTACCGCGCTCGTGATCTCCTTCTTTCGATACCATGGAGCGAATGACTGACATGGATTCGAGTTGTTCAGCAAGAAGTGGATACATATCGGAAATTTGCAGTCCCGACATAGCAGTTTTAATTGCTTTTCCTGGACCGCCAATTTCTGTACCAGGATGAGGGTCCCAAGTTTCTAACTGGCTAGGACCGCCTCCCATCCAAAGTATGATGACAGATTTCCGGCGTTCTGGTCCGCGTTTCTCAGCTGCTTTTAAATCGAAGCCGGGTAGTGCAAACGAAAGTGTGCTTCCAACAGCGATTTTACATAAGTCGCGGCGATTCATTTTGCCTGATAGAGAGATGGGGTCAAACATGGCTCAATGGTTCCAGGAAAATTCAGGTGAATTGTATAAAGACCAAAAGAGGTCTTCCGTCACTTTAACACGTTCGTTTTGATTCTGAGTGGCCTGATACTGTTTTAAAAAGTAGTCTTTTTCAGAGGAAGTGGGAATACGGGTTAGACAGACTAAAAAACAGGTTTCGATTCGTTTTTCATCTGAAATGTCCAATCCCGCAATGCGTCCTACGGAGTTCAGAAGGGATGCAGTGCTGTTATCTTGGGCAAATTCACCATTCATTCTAAGTAATGCCTGCGGAATGGTGCCTGGGAAATCATTTAACTCATCGCTTCCCAAATCGCCATATTCATTGAGAAAGTTGATTTCTGAGAAGAACCGGCGACCTCGCATAAATAAATTGGAGTTCTGATCGATCGTCTTTAACGACGAAGCCTGAAGCATTGAACCGATAATTTGTTCGGGACGTAACCGGACTAGAGGAAACGCAGCCCAAGAGTCAGTCAAACGTTCTACTTGTTCGGGCTCGCTGTTTTCTGATTGGGATGACAGACGGAATGGTTTAGAGGCGACAATAATTTGAATCATACGTTTGATATCATATCCGTTTTCACGAAAATCTTTTCCCAGAATATCGAGCACATCAGGAGAAGATTCCGAAAGGTTTGTCGGAGCTGGAAGATCGTCAACTGGGTTAATATAGGGCACTCCAAATAAGAGTCCCCAAATACGATTGGCTGAAGCGCGTTCAAACCTTCTGTTTTGAGGGTGCGTTACCCAGGCTGCCAGTTTTTCGCGAAGTGTTCCCTCTTGAGGCAAACATTCACCAAGAAATGGGACTTCAGGAGAAACTACGCGTTTTTCCAACGTTTCTCTATCCTCTACTTCATATTTTAAATCTTCGTTCTGCCTGACTCCGAATAGTTCAACTTCAACTTGCCCATAAAAGGCGGTAAGCCCTTCAAAGTCGGATTGTTTCCAATGGTCGAAAGGATGATCATGGCATTGTGCGCAATCGATACGTTGTCCCAGAAAGGCACGTACTGTGTTTCCAGTTAACTTATTGCGATCAAGATTTCCGTCAGCGGAGGCGGCAGTAATATAATTTGTCTCGGGGTCACCGGTCCAAAGACCTTCCCCGGAAATCAGAGTTCTTGCCAGTTCATCATACGGTGTATTAGCTTCAATCTGCTCACTCAACCAGGCTTTGAATCGATCACGCCGGAAGATGATAAATTGACCTTGGTCTGTACCAACAAAGGCACGGGCCAATCGTTCAGAAAAGTAATCGGCGAATCGTCGGTCGGCTAATAGTTTTTGAGTCCAGCGTTCTAATCGATCGTTTCCCTCCATTCGTTCGAACTCGCGGATTTCTTCTAATGAGGGAACGGTTCCATGCAAGGCAAGAGAAAGTCTTCTTAATTGGTTAAGGTCATCCGAGAATTCCGATGCAGAAATGTCGTTTTCTGACCATTGATCTTCAAAAAGCTGATCAACCTGTTTGACAGTATTTTCGAAGGCGCTACCCTCTGTGGTCATGGGCGCTTTAGGAGAGTTATTAATGGGGCTACTGGAAGCCCAAGTCACCAGAGAAATGACTAGCCCGACAACACAGAGCGGCAGGCAAACAGCTTTCCACTTGAGAATGTTCGGTTTCATGAAATCATCTCTGGATAAATGTGAACGATTTAACAGCGGTTGAAGGATTCAATCACGCTTTCATGTAATCATACCAGATTGGTAATTCGAAAGTTTCAGTCAATTATTGAAACTTAGGACTTTTTTCTGAGTACCATTAAGAGAGGTGCAGGGAATAATGCCCAGTTGCTTCTCGATACAGTAAATAATATCTGTTATAAGTTGGACTTACCTATACACAGGTGACACTTTGAAAAATCATGCCGATTCTGGGAAAACCTTAAATATAAAATCAACGTCACGAATTTCTAAGAACCAGACGGAGCATCTTGTGAACGAAAATACCGCGCAAGATAACGATTATGAGGATTCACAAACGGGCAAGTTGGTGACTGCTTTTGAAGTAGAGGATTTTATTTCAGAAGAGGTTGAAACTGAGGCTGAGACCATTGAGGTTGATCAGTTTTATCCTGATGAAGTTGTAGGAAACATTCCTCCTTTTCCCCATCTATTTCGTCATCCAATTAAAGCTGCCTTCTGGATGATGCGCATGACGTTTGGCATTTTTTGTCTGGTTGTTTTTCTAGCACTGATTGCTGCTGTCCCCTTAGTCAACTTTATCGCTTTAGGGTATCTGTTGGATGTAGAAGGACGCGTTGCGCGAACGGGGAAGATCCGTCTGGCGTTTCCTCTGTTAGACATCGCTCCTCGTATGGGAACCATTGTTATTGGTGTGACACTGTGGTTAATACCATTGTTTTTACTGGCAGGAGCTGCTGCCGATGCTAGACTGATTGAACCGGGTGGGCCGTCTGACCAGACGTTTCACGCACTTACCTTGTTGGCATCGATTCTGATTTCAATTCATCTCTGTCTGGCGTTAGCACGAGGGGGAACTTTTTCCTGTTTCATTCGTCCTCTCAAAAATGGGATTTGGTTGTTCAAGCAGATTCGTTCAGGTGAATACTTTGAGAGGGCAGCACTTAATGTCAGTTCATTTGTTGCCTCTTTAAAACTTGGTGAGAATTTTTCTTTGGGCTTACGAGGTTTCTTAGGTGCGTTTATATGGTTGGTCATACCTTCATTGATGTTGGCTGCTACCAGTTCTCCGGAAAGTAACAAAGGGTTTTCCGTTTTAGTTACACTGTTGGGGGGAGCCAGTCTTGTAGTTATACTTGGTTGGTTACCTTTGCTGCAGGCTCATTTTGTTGCTGAGAATCGGTTCTCCGCGATGTTTGAATTGCGTACGATCAGAAACAAATTTAAACGGACTCCGATAGCATGGATGCTGGCGATTATCGTGATCTTTGTTTTGTCTTTGCCGCTCTATCTATTTAAAGTAGCTGCATTACCCCGTGATGCTGTTTGGGGAATTACTCTGATCTTTGTGGCGACCATCTATCCCACAAAACTTCTATTAGGCTGGGTGTATTATCGTGCTTCTTCTCGGACAAAAAATGCCTGGTTTGGTTGGCGTTGGTTGAGTCGTACCATCATACTACCGCTTTTGGCAGTATATGTATTTATTGTGTTCTTTACACAATT
This sequence comes from Planctomycetaceae bacterium, assembly GCA_029259875.1. Lineage (GTDB taxonomy): Bacteria > Planctomycetota > Planctomycetia > Planctomycetales > Planctomycetaceae > Gimesia. Next base: position 1,254 of record JAJDEK010000068.1, on the reverse strand, counting down.
CATTGGAGTCCATGGAAGTGGAGTCCTTCTTGAGCACCACTTATTTTTGTTACCAGTTCCATTCTAAATTCGCTTGGTTTTGTATTTAAACCACGTCACTTGCTTGTCTTGCGAAAATTCGCTTGTTGTTTGCAGGCTTCTTTCTTCTGCCTATTTTAAGGCATGCTCCTCTATTTCTGAATGCAAGTCTATTTTTCAGAAAATCCTTTCGCCTTTTAGAAACCCGAAAGTTATCCTTTTGTTAGATGAACAATAGGATAAAATTAAAGTGTGTGGAGCACACAAATGAGAATTTATCGCAAGACTGGTCCAGTTTTCTTAACGGAAGCTGGTTTAAGGATATGTCAGGGAAAAGTTCTTTTTCCCCGGCACACGTTCGCATCATTTCCTGGCTAAGCGTGTTGCCTTTAACGGAACGGAGACAATACGCCCCGCCATTTTTTTGAAAAGGCAGGACGAGCGATGAATGAATACAAGGTTGACGACTTAAGGAATGTGGCATTGGTCGGCCACGGGGCTGTTGGTAAAACAACTGTAGCCGACCTTTTACTTTTTGAATCTGGGGCCTCTGCACGATTGGGTTCTGTAGATGATGGCACCAGTCAGTTGGATACCGATGAGGAAGAAATTGACCATCGGATTTCCATCGCTTCGACGCTGATTCATTTCGACTATGGTGGCCACCATATTAACCTCATTGATACACCCGGTTATCCTGATTTTATTGGGCAAGTTTCTGGTGCCCTACGTGCTGTCGAGACCGCTTTAATTTTACTAAACGCTGGCCATGGGGTTGAAATCAATGCTTTACGGGTTTCCAAAATGTCCCAGGATGCCGGCATTGCACGTATGATCGTGCTCAATAAATGTGATGCAGATAATATTGACTATGACTCTTTGCTCTCTTCTATTCGAGAAACATTTGGCGCTCACTGCATACCAATTAACCTGCCGGTTGGACTGGGAGCCGATTTTAGTGCCGTCCATGATCTCGTGAAAAATTCGAATGCACCGGAAGACGGTGTGTTAGGAGAACCAGAGGGAACTCGTCAGACATTGATTGAAGCAATCGTGGAATCGAATGAAGCGTTGTTGGAACGTTTCTTTGATGGCGAAGAGCTTAGCGCTCAGGAGTTGTCGACCAATATCCCCAAAGCTATGGCCGCTGGAACTTTGATTCCCGTGTTATTCATGAGTGCCAAAACTGGTGTCGGTGTTGCTGAGTTTATGGATGCGATGTCGAATTACACATTA
>JAJDEK010000067.1 GCA_029259875.1 Planctomycetaceae bacterium | reverse complement strand
CGGTCGTTATCGTTCACAGATGACGGATGAACGATTAAAAGAAAAAGGTTATGGTCGACGTTGGATAGTGGAATCGTTTATGAGCGGATTAAAGCGAACCACCGGTTCCACATTATCTGCCCGATCTGAAAAACCATTGTTTACAGAGGCGGGACTTCGAGTTCTGGCTTACGCCCTACGGCGTTAACCAGATGTAAAAAAGAATGTGATTTCTTTTCAACAAGGCAAAGTGATGTCTACTAGAATTCGATTCTGTCTATGCATGACTTATGGTGTTTGTGAGACATTCCGAACTACAGAGAATGGATGCTATTGAGGTGAATGACGCATTTCTATTGTGGCTTCAAAAGATGATACAGTGTGACGAGAGAAGGCTAAGGGCAATGTGTCGTAAAAGTGATTCGAAAGCGAGCTCATCAAATGTCACACGCCTTTCAAACTGGAATGATAACGTTTGATAGCAGCAGGATATTGAGAATCAATCGGGGTCAAATCTTGCGATTCTCTTCAAATTTGCGAATACCTAGCTGTTTTAGTAGTGATAAGAGTCACAGGCGCTGATTCATACACCACACAGAAAAACTTCCCACGCGCGCGACGCAGATTCTGTAGTTTATGCGGCGTCGCCGCGAGGTCAAGATAAAATAGAAACTCATTTTTTGGGGAGATAACGTGCATGAGAGCATTCCCGATTAGGTCAATCCCATTTTGTTTTCCGGCTTATTTGCGACATTCCGAGAAGATTTTAAAGAATCTTACTGATTTAGTATCAAAAATTGAATTGGTCGGTTCAAGCTGACACAAGATGTGGTAGGCGAAACTGACAATGTGAAAATATTCGCTCAAAATAATCGATTCGCTGGACAGCTTGTTTTCAGGTTACTAAGATTCGCTCACTCAAGTGATTTGGAACAGTTCAAAAAACAAACATTTGAGGTTACTGGTATGATTCAGTAGCAATCGGACCGAAGGAACGGACCGCTAGAAGAGAGAATGGATTCTATTTTCTATTCGTTCGATAGGGGGGATTTTCATCCGCTCGAACGCACTTCTTTGCGATTTTACGTCATTCGCTTCCTCCGGTTTTTTGAATGGGGACTTCTCGTTGTCTCCATGGAAATATTTACCGCACAGGATGTGCATAGAAGTGAAGGATGGAACCAATGTCTAAAAAACCTTTGATCGGAATCACAGGAGATTTTCGCCCCGAACAAAAAGAAACTCAGGCGATAAGCTGGTTTTATACCGGCTATTATGATTCGATCACTGATGCTGGCGGAATTCCCATGATGATCCCGCCTTTGTCTGATGATGATGACTTAAAACAGTTCTTGAGCCAACTTGATGGTTTGGTTCTATCCGGTTGTGCCTTAGATCTGGACCCGATTCGACTGGGGTTTGAAAAGCATCCTGCTTCACGTGCCATGCCACTTCGTCGTGAAGATTTTGATCGCAGAATTTGTACTATTGCCATGGAAATGAAATTGCCTTTGTTGGCAATCGGTTCTGGAATGCAATTGATGAACGTGCTCTGTGGGGGAACGTTGCATCAGCATGTAACAGAAGATGCTCCTGGTGCTATGTATCACCGTGACGGGGTCGAGGCCAACTTAAGACATATTATTGATATTGTTCCAGGCACGCGTGTCGATAAAATGTATGGTCCTGGTGAAATTCGTGTGAACAGCCAACATCATATGGCTGTCAATTATATTTCAAAGATGTTTATTGTTTCAGCGACTGCGCCGGATGGGGTCATTGAAGCAATCGAAATTCCAGATGAAGATTGGTTCTGCGTGGGTGTGCAATGGCATCCACAAAATCATTCTTCTTCTGCATTGGATATGCAGGTCTTCGAAAACTTCATGACTGCTTGTGAAGAGCCAGAACCACAAATTCTCCAGATGCCTGTCCGCAGAGCTGCTTAGCTTTGTGTGAACTGGAGTTGATGCGTTCGAAATCGGCAAGTCATAACGACTTGCCGATTTTTTATTTCTGACCGTCATACGGGGAATATTTGAATTTGTGACAGTTAATCTGACGATAACGATAAAGTCGGATTGAATATGGTGACTCCTGACGATTCACCATGTTTCGTTTGGGATTCGATGTAACCTAATGAGTGAAAACGGTTTAACGACAAGCCGTGGAAGCTGCGATAACTAACAGAGCCTGAAATTTCGCTATGACGACTGCTCAATACCGGGTCGATCTAAATATATACAGCGGTCCATTGGACCTACTGTTATATTTAATTCGCCGCAATGAACTGGATATTCTCGACTTCCCGATTGCTTCCATCACTACATCATTTAATGAATTTCTTGATGTATTGGAATTGATTGATTTGGATTTGGTCGGCGATTTTATCGTGATGGCGAGCACGTTAACTGAGATTAAAAGTCGGATGATTCTGCCCCGTGCGGAAGAAGAAGAAATCGCAGAAGTCATCGATGATCCACGTAGTGATTTGATCCAGCAATTACTTGAATATAAAAAATTCAAGGATGCTGCTACGGCATTGGAAGAATACGCTGCAGAATGGCAGGAACATTATCCGCGTTTAACCGATGAACGTCCCAAGTCTGGTAAAGATCCTTCAGAAGATCTGATTAAAGAAGTGGAATTATGGGATCTGGTAAGTGCATTGGCGCGGGTCGTTAAACGTAAGGAAGTTGAAGAAGAGTCCAGCATCACTTATGATGATACGCCGATTTCCACTTATGTCGAACGGATCGGCGGACGTGTTCGTGCAGAAGATCGGCTCCCATTTAGTGATTTCTTTGAAGGTGAGAAACTCCGCAGTCGTATCATCGGTATCTTTCTAGCCATTCTGGAGTTATTGCGACATCATCAGTTTCGAGCAGAACAACCGACTGAGTATGGCGAAATCTGGATCATGCCTCCACTGCCTGCGGAAGATGATACCGAAGAAAGCCAGAACTCATCCGAAACAGAAGAACTCTCTGAAGAAGCAATTCAGCCAAGCGAAGTTGAGTCCACAGAGGAAAACTCGTTGGATGAACCCGCTACCGAAGACTGAATGATTCCGAGTAGCTAAGCCGCCAAAATGGGATTCCCGCCGGCATCAAAGGATTCTGATATCGGCATCTCTGAAATTGACGGGCTGTTTTTTCCTGCTCCTTTGGTCCCTTTCCTTGAGAGATGCGTTTTCTCTACAATAGTCCCTGGCATTCCTATACCACACATGCGTGCAACAGAGATTCTGCTGGAAATTTGCAGAGTCAAAGGACTTAAAGACCATGTCTGTTTTTCAGCTTCAAAGTGACTTTCAACCTTCCGGTGATCAACCCCGTGCCATTGAAGGCTTGGTGAAAGGGATCAAGCAAGGAAAAGCAGAACAGGTTTTGCTGGGTGTCACAGGATCGGGGAAAACATTCACAATGGCGAATGTGATTGCAGAGTTAGGTCGTCCCGCTTTGATTCTCTCGCACAACAAAACTTTGGCGGCTCAGTTGTATTCGGAGTTCAAAGAATTTTTTCCGAATAACGCCGTTACGTATTTTGTGAGTTATTACGACTATTATCAACCGGAAGCATATATTCCTCAGCGGGATATTTACATCGAGAAAGATGCGTCCATCAATGACGAAATTGATCGCCTCCGCTTGCTGGCAACTAGTGCCCTGGTGAGTCGACGCGATGTGATTGTTGTTGCCAGTGTGAGTTGCATCTACGGTCTGGGGTCTCCCAAAGATTATCTGGAAATGATGATTCCACTTCGGGTGGGGGTCGAGATCGACCGCGATGAAATGTTGCGTAAGCTAATCGATATTCAATATGACCGGAACAATGTTGAGCTTTCCCGGGCAAAATTTCGTGTTCGTGGAGACGTGGTCGAATGTTGGCCCGCTTATGAAGAATTTGCATATCGGATCGAATTCTGGGGAGACGAAATCGAAAATCTGGCCGTCATCAACCCCTTGACAGGAGAAGTGCTCAGAACTGTTCAAGAAGCTTATATTTATCCGGCTAAGCATTTTGTTTTGCCACAGGAGCGGATTGAGTCAGCACTGCATGAGATTCAGAATGAGTTAGATGAACGGCTTAAGGTGTTACAGAATGAAGGCAAGTTACTGGAATCGCAGCGACTCAGTGCGCGGACGCGTTATGACATGGAATTATTAGAGGAAGTCGGTTTTTGTCCCGGCATCGAGAATTACAGTCGTGCTTTGGCGGGAAGAAAACCAGGCTCACCACCGGATACGTTACTGGACTTTTTCCCTGAGGATTTCCTGATGTTCGTGGATGAATCGCATGTGACTGTCTCGCAGGTTCGTGCGATGTTTGCGGGAGACCGTTCACGAAAAACGAATCTTGTAGACCATGGATTTCGACTACCAATGGCTTTAGATAACCGTCCGCTGACCTTTGATGAATGGAATGTGCGTCGCAAGCAGACAGTCTTTGTTTCAGCAACACCCGGTGATTGGGAGTTAGAACGTGTTGAAGGGGAAGTGATACAACAGGTGATTCGTCCAACCGGATTGATTGATCCTGTGATTCGAATCGTGCCCGCGCGCGGGCAAGTGCCGCATTTGAAAGAGGAAATTCTTAAACGAGTCGCAGTGAGTGAACGTGTATTGGTCACGACACTAACGAAACGACTTGCCGAAGATCTTTCTGCTTATTTTCAGGAAGAAGGAATTCGCTGTGCGTGGTTACATTCTGAATTGGATGCATTTGAACGTGTCGAAATTTTGAGAGGCTTACGAGAAAAGAAATATGATGTTGTTGTGGGCATCAATTTATTACGAGAAGGATTAGATCTTCCCGAAGTTTCACTGGTTGCCATTTTGGATGCAGACAAAGAAGGTTTTCTACGAAGTGAAACCAGTCTGGTTCAAACGATTGGTCGCTCTGCAAGGCACGTCAATGCAGAAGTGATTTTGTATGCAGACCGGATGACGAACAGCATGCAGAATGCGATTAACGAAACGGAACGTCGTCGCGCAATTCAGGAAGAGTATAATCGTGAACATGGAATTACGCCGGAATCTATTAAAAAAGCGATTAAGCGAGGTATTGAAGAAGAAGTAGAAGCACGGCAGTTCGTTCGCGAATCTGTCGGGTTTTCTGATGAGTCAGAGTACATCACTCAAGAATTTCTGGGTGAGTTGGAAAAAGAAATGTTGGAAGCAGCAGATAAACTGGAGTTTGAACGGGCTGCCTTGTTGCGAGATCGAATTGACGATCTTAAAAATCAAGATGGATCATCTGGATCGTCTAAAAAAGGCAAATCAGCGCGTGCCGGAAAAAAAGGGAAACGGCAGCGACGTAGAAAATAGCTTGAGAAGTGCTTCAATTCTCAGTCTTTATTTTTTTGAGCGCTGCTCCAGTATAAGAAGTGGAGTGCAGAGCAATTTCAGCCGGTGTTCCTGAAGTGACGATGTTGCCCCCCTGCTCTCCGGCTTCAGGACCGAGATCGATGACATAGTCCGCGTTTGAGATGATCTCCAAATTATGTTCAATGATAATGAAGGAGTGTCCTGCCGACAGTAAATGTTCAAAGCAATTCAATACATGTTGCACATCAAGGGGATGCAGACCACAGGTGGGCTCATTCATCAGGAAGAGCGTTTTGTTGCGGCTTGTTGTGGTCAGGTAAGCTGCCAGTTTCAAGCGTTGGCACTCTCCACCGGACAGAGAAGAAACCGGTTGCCCCAATGGAAGATAGCCCAGGCCGACGTCTTTCAGTTGTTTCAATTTCTTCTGTAACGCCAGTTGGCCTCTGAAAAAAGGAAAGGCCTCATCAACTGTCAATTCTAATACTTCAGCGATATTGAGTTTTCGATATTTAATTTCTAGCAGTTCACGTTGATAGCGCTTGCCATGACATTCCTGACAGACCATCGTCAGGTCTCCCAGAAACTGTAAATCGATGTCAATCAAACCGGTTCCCTTGCATTCAGGGCATCGACCACCATTTTTACTGTTAAAACTAAAATGTTTGGGGGTAAGATTACGGAGTTTTGCGTCGGCTGTTTGAGCGAAAACAGCTCTGATGTCATCGAATAAATTGAGATACGTTGCCGGGATACTACGTGATGTTTGACCAACGAGAGACTGGTCGAGAAAAATTACTTCATCAATTTGCTCAGCGCCCGTAATCGAATGGCAGAATGGAAATGTCTCGGCGGTTGTTGGTGCGGTCAAAATGCTTGAGAGCATTGGGAACAATGTTTGCTCAATCAGGCTACTTTTTCCACTACCGCTGATGCCTGTTACCACAGATAACTGCCCCAATGGGAACGAAACGGTAATGTCTTTCAGGTTATTTTGACTGACATCATGGAGTGTGAGCAATTCAGGCGCTTCGTTTCTGGGAGTCGATTTCAAAGTTGAGCTTGAGGTCGCATTCAGAAAATTGCCAGTGGGTGAATTTGTCGTTGTGATTAAGTTTTTATATGACCCTTCAAAAACAATTTCCCCCCCTGCTTTGCCGGCTGCAGGACCCAATTCTACAATATGATCGGCTGCTTTAATAAAGTCTGCATCATGCTCTACTATGACCAGAGTATTTTTTAAGTGACGTAGTTTGTGAAGCACAGAAATCACACGGTCGTTGTCAGCGGGATGGAGACCGGACGACGGTTCATCCAGAACATAGAGCGTATTTACCAGACTTGAGGATAAAACGGATGCCAACGCGATTCGTTGACCTTCTCCGCCTGAGAGGGTTTGGGCTGATCTGTTTAGAGTGAGATAGCTGACTCCCAATTCGTTTAACAGGGATAAGCGGTCGTTGATCTCGCGGAAAATGGGTGACAGGCGTTGTTGAATTGGAGCACTTATGCCCTGACTCAGATTTTGAAACCAGTCAAGCAGTTCCAAAATCGAACTTCGGCAAAGTTGATCGAGATGACAATCTTGAATGTATACTGCGAGTGCTGATTCATTCAGGCGGCTCCCATTGCAAGCAGAGCAGATCTTAGAGGCCTGCTTGTGGGATTGGGACTCAGGAACAATCCCCGATCCCTGGCAAGTTTGACAGGCTCCTGTCGGGCTGTAGAAATTGAAGAGTTGTGGTTCTGGGAAAAGAAATTGTTTTCTACATTGATGGCAGATTAATTCTGTTGAGAAATCAAAT
>JAJDEK010000066.1 GCA_029259875.1 Planctomycetaceae bacterium | reverse complement strand
CTTAGGTCCGACACTGTTCATTGCCACGCTGATTATGGTGGCGCATTGTGTATACTGGGATCTGCATGCGCGGGGTTTCGGCCGCTTATTGTTCTGGTTTGGTTTTATTGTCGCGATGTTTTGGTGGTTTATCTCACGCTATTATCCACACGGATTCAGTGAGAAAATTGTCCCCTGGAGCATTGTGACACTTTCAGAATTTGTAAGCATGCAACTGGTGTTTGTAATTGCGTGGGTGTGGGGCATCACTGCGTTTGCCCGAGTTCGTTGTGGTGCTGCTGAGCCTAGCCTACCCTGGAAACGTTTTGAAGCCTGGTTAAACCAGTTATCGAATGGAACGTTGAGTGAGGCCCATGATATTCCCGTTTCGAAATCCAATGCGTTGGCCCGATTGCATTGGCGTGATTCCTGTCGCCGTGCGATCCTACTGGTTGGGTTTTTGGGGAGTGTTGCCTTGGTCTTGAATCTGGTCCAATTCACTCTGTTTGATACTTTGGGAATGAATAATCAGAGTGCAAACGAAAATCCGATGGTGGTCACATTGATGTTTTTGTTTTTTTCTGCTCTCTCTGTATTTCTCATCTTGGGGGGATCGCTTTCAACTCAAAATATGATTGAAATGAAAGGCTATCTGGCGATCGCACCTCTCTCAGATCAAGATTTCTCTGCGATCCTGATTCGTAACTTAATCAAGTGTGCGGTGTTTGCGGTTCTGATAATTACCCTGCTCAGTTTTCTAATCAGCTATTTTATCGCGGCTTTATATTACGGATTTGATATCATCAGCAACAATTGGCACTGGTTTATCAATCATGATTCGAAAGTGCTCTTTATTGCATTACCTGTTCTTGTGCTCGTTGGGTTCTGGGCCGGAATCGCGAATACGCTTTCACTGTTTTGGACAGGACACCAAAGGTTTTCTGTCAGCGTGTTATTTGTCATCTTGGGCCTTTTCTTTTCTAGCTTTATCGTAGTTATGTTTTTGGTCCCAGAGCCACTCAAAGCAAGCTTTGTGTATAGTATATTTCTGTTGCTGACTTGCTGCATCTGGAGTGGTACCTTCATCGCTTTTGTTAATGCACACAGAAAAGAATTGATCAATTCTACGACGATCTGGACCGCAGTTGTGTTTTGTCTGATGATGCCTTTGATTTTCTGGGGTTTTTGGAAAACCGACCAAAATATTGTCAGACTCTTTCTTTCTTCACTCCTGGTACTAGTTGTGACCCCTTTCGCCACGATTCCACTGGCGGTTTCCTGGAATCGGCATCGCTAATACATCTCCTTTAGTCAGGCACTTTCCGCCCTCTGCACCGTAAATCGTGTGAAATTCTTATTTTCAGTTCAAATCAGCCTTAGTAGAGACTTGCAGTCCTGAGCGCAGCAACTAAAAATAAGCAATTAAGGTAGATTTTCTAACCCAAGATATTTTAGTGTAGATAGAGAATTTACAGGGTTACGTGTCACTTGATGCTTACACCGATTTCCCACAACAAGAATGTCGTTCTATTATATTGAGGAGAAATGATGGCTCTTGCAAAACATTTCAGAGTTACGCACGCGGTTTTAGCGGGCGTTGCCTTAATATTGGTCATTAATGGTAGCTTATCCGGAGTGCAGGCAGAGGAAGCGGTGATCAAAGTTCCCGCTGGATTGCCTCCGATTGAGTTTCCGAAAGATAATCCACCCACGGCTGAAAAGATTGCGTTGGGGAAACAGTTGTATTTCGACAAACGTTTATCACGCGATAACACCATTTCGTGTGCCAGTTGTCATGCTTCCGAGAAGGGATACAGTAATGCGGATCAGTTTGCGACTGGTTTCAAAGGCCAAAAAGGGGGCCGTAATTCTCCTACAGTGATCAACGCCGCCTATAACCGGTTTCATTTCTGGGATGGTCGTGCTGGTTCGTTAGAAGAGCAGGCCTTAGGACCGATTGCCAATCCGATCGAAATGAATCTAACGATCAAGGAAGCCGTCGATCGAGTTAATGCCATTCCCGGTTACAAGAAACAATTTCAAAAGGTCTTTGGTTCTGATGCCACGGCTGATACCATCGCCAAAGCAATTGCCACTTATGAGCGAACCATTCTATGTGGTGATGCTCCCTATGATCGCTTTAAAGCCGGAGACAAAAAGGCCCTTTCCGAATCAGGACAACGGGGTATGAAGCTATTTTTCGGAAAAGCATCCTGCAGTGCCTGTCATGCGGGGCCGAATTTTACCGATAATGCCTTTCATAATATTGGTGTGGGAATGGATGCCAAAAAACCAGATACGGGGCGAAAAGCCATTAGTAAGCTGGGCGGCGATCATGGAAGTTTCAAAACACCAACGTTACGGGATGTTGCCCGATCTGCGCCTTATATGCACGATGGCAGCATGCAGACTTTGAAAGAAGTCGTAGAACACTATAATAAAGGTGGTGTTCCTAACGAATTTCTTGATGAAGAAATTTTCAAATTGAAGTTAACTCCTCAGGATGTGAATGATTTGGTGACCTTCATGAAAGAAGGGCTGGCCAGTTCAAAATATCCTGAGCATAAAACACCTGAACTACCAAAATAGCGTTTCGTCGGTTGTATTAAAAACAGAGTGCGACGAGACAAAGTTACTAATTGAAAATCCCCTTTTCAAAGGAAGATGAACACCATGCAGTGGAATTTACACCTAATCTTGAAAGCAAGTGCTTGCTGCCTTACAGCGTTATGCCTGACCGTTGGAAGTAATCTGCTGATCGCCGATGAAAAAGGTGATAAAAAAGGCGACGAGAAAAAAGGAGCCGCCAAAAAAGAAGAAACCAAAAAAGAGGCTCCTAAAAAAGAAGCCCCTAAAAAAGATGCAAAAAAGCCTGCTCCTAAAAAAGAAGCACCAAAGAAAGAAGAGCCTAAAAAGCCTGCTGTAACAGTCAAGACTCTGGTCACCAACTTGGAAAATCCGAGCGGGATTGCCATTCAGGACGGAACCGGGCATGTGTTTGTTGCCAGTCGTTACGGTGTGTATCGCTATGACGCTAAAGGCAAATCCGTTGATCTGGAAATTGCCGGTTATCCGACTGACATCTATGGTAAAGGCCCCAAGTACAATATCGGTCCTCTAGGTTTGGCATTTTTAAATAAAGACCATCTAGTTGTCGGCGATGGTAGCCGTCCCGACGGTTCAGAACTCGTTCGAATTTACAAAGTAGGCGATAAGCCTCTTGCAAAATGGGTCAAAGAAGATTCTGCTGCTCAGACTTTAGGGCCAATCAAAGCGGGTCCCAAAACTGCCAAAGGAGAAGGTAACTTTTACGGAGTTGCCGTTGGTGGTGGAAACATCTTTGTTACCTGTAATGGTGATGATACTAAAGGTTGGGTTGCCAAGTCTGTTGTTAAAGCTGGCAAAGCTGGACCATTAGAATTGACGATTGCGACTAAAGAAGCAACCAAAGTGGATGCTCCGGTTGCGATCACATTTTCGCCTGATGGTAAGCAACTCGTTATTGGCCAAATGGGTGAAATGAATGTCGCCAACGATGCGTTATTGACATTTTATGATCCTGCTACAGGCAAGCTGACTAAGAGCTTGAAAACTGGTCTAAGCGATATCGCCGGTTTAGCTTATAGCCCCAAGACCAAAAAGTTATACGCCACTGATTTCTCCTGGGTCGATACCAAAAAGGGAGGCTTGTTTGAGCTGAAAATCGATGGCGATAAAGTGACAGCCGAAAAAATTATTGCCCTCGATAAACCAGCAGCCATCGCGTTTGATAAAGATGGTAATCTTTATCTGACAGCTTTTGGAACTCAGGGGAAAGATCCTGAAAAATCACCCGGTTCACTGGCAATGATTAAAGCCGGTCTCTAAAACAGACGCTCACGATGCGGGTTGATTTTACGATAAAACAACCCGCGTCTTTATTACAAATACATTTTTTCTCACCAACTATTTTGAAGGTAAGTAAAGTCAAATGACAGCTCAAGTAATGCACCCCGCTCCTGATTTTTGTTTGCAGGGTTATGATCGTAGCAGCGATTCATTCAAAGATTACAAACTGGAAGACTACAAAGGAAAATGGGTTTGCCTATTTTTTTATCCTTTGGACTTCACGTTTGTTTGTCCTACAGAATTAGTTGCATTCAATGAAGCACTCGGTGAATTCGAAAGTCGTAATTGTCAGGTTCTGACTGCGAGCACCGACAGTAAGTACACACACAAGGGATGGTGCGACGCTGATCCTCAACTGGCAGGTCTGAAATATCCTATGTTGGCTGATGGCACACATCAGCTCTCCAGAGATTACGGTGTTCTGAAAGAAGATGCCGGTATCGCCGTTCGTGGTATTTTCCTGATTGATCCAGAAGGGACTTGTCAGTGGCTGGCAATCCACGGCTTAAGCGTAGGACGAAACGTCGAAGAAGTAGTACGAGTTCTTGACGCTCTCCAGACAGGTGAAAATGTCCCCTGTAACTGGAAGAAGGGTGAAAAGACACTCTAAGCCAAGTTTGATATTTAAGATTCAAAACAGGGGAATTCGTTTTCGGGTTCCCCTGTTTTTTTATCGTCCACCAGCGACGTCAATAAAAGTACCTGTTGTGAAAGAGGCTTCTTTCGATAACAACCAGAGAATCGCATTAGCAACTTCCTCAGGAGTCCCTCCTCGTTTCATCGGCACCTGAGCTTTCACACGTTCGATTCGATTCGGCTCGCCTCCATCAGCGTGCATCGTTGTGGCAATGAAACCAGGACGTACCGCATTCACACGAATTCCTTCCTCCGCGACTTCCTTGGCCAATCCGATGGTCATGGTATCCAGTGCGCCTTTCGAAGCAGCATAGTCAAGATATTCAAAGGGAGAGCCCGTGTACGCCGCTAAAGAAGAAACGTTGACGATAGCACCTCCTTGACCTCCGTGAGAACGCGACATTCTCTGTACTGCGGCACGGGTACAAAGAAAGCTGCCAAACACGTTTGTATTAAAGATGCGTTGCCAGCGATCGAGGGGCATTGCTTCCATTTTCATCTGTAGCTCGAGAATTCCCGCATTATTCACCAAGGCCGTCAGAGTTCCTAACTGATCATCGACAGTTTGGAATAATCGTTCTACGTCTGCTTCGACAGAAACATCCGCCTGTATAGAGATTGCTTTCCCGCCTGTTTGCTGAATTTCAGAGACAACATCATTGGCAGACGCTTCATTGCTCCGATAATTCACACAGACTGCGTATCCTCTTTGAGCAGCTAGTACTGATGTCGCCGCGCCGATTCCGCGTCCGCCTCCTGTAACGATTACCACTTTTTTCATAATAAAAGTCTCTATTTTGTATGTCGCGAATATGGTGAGGAGTGAAATGAACCGCTTTCATTATAAGGTTATTTCTGAGGGGAAACAGGGGCACAAGCTTTAGCGATTCAAGAGGATGTTCTATTACTAAAGTATGGTTAGTTATTTTCGATTTAGGTTGGACTTCAAAAGAGCGTTTTTTAGTGACTTGGCTGGGAT
>JAJDEK010000065.1 GCA_029259875.1 Planctomycetaceae bacterium | reverse complement strand
TCTCAAAATGAATCAGCGTTATGTTAAACGCTATTGCCTCTCAATCGGATCATAAAACCAGCCTTAACTTACGAAATTTCCAAACTTTGGCCCTGTTTGACCCGATTGGCAATAGTAGACGTGATCAAAAGGGACTTCAAGGCTGATGCATGTATGGAAAGCTCCTGACACTCTGGAACTTAGATCGTGTGGGCGAGCCTTTCAAATTGCGCTTTGATCCCCATCAAATACGCTCCTAATTTATCAATTGGAATAATTATGCGTGAATTGAGTCCTATTTTGTATAAAATATACAAAGAAAGATATATATAATATATAAAAATCCGAAGTAAGGACTTATCAGGCTTTCAATTCCCTGGTAAATATTTATGTATGATACAAGGACAAAATAGAACAATTCGTTCCACGTCAGTTTTCGGGGCATTGTTACTGGGGATTTTTTCTCCCCATTATCTGCTAGGAGCCGAAAACGTTGATTACCTGAAAGAGATCAAACCGATCTTTGCTGAGAAGTGTTATGCTTGCCATAGTGCTCTCAAACAGGAAGCTGAACTGCGTCTGGAAACGCGCGAACTCATGTTAAATGGGGGCGATAGTGGTGCAATCATTGCTCCCAATAAACCAGATCACAGTCTTCTCCTAAAACGCATCATGGCCAAAGAAGACGAGCAGATGCCGCCTCCTGAGGAAGGCTCCCGTCTATCCGCGCATGAAATCGCTTTGATCAAGGCTTGGATCGCGCAGGGAGCAATAACTCCCAAGGAAGAAATTCCCGGTAGTCCCAAAGAGCATTGGTCTTTTCAGCCACCAGTTAAAGGAAAAATTCCTCAGATCTCTTCTGCTTCGACGGTTCAAAATCCCATTGATGCCTTTCTGGAAGAACAACGGAAACAACAGGGGTTAATCAAAGTAGAACCAGCATCCAAACGAGTGTTGTTACGCCGCGTCTATCTCGATCTAATTGGGTTACCGCCAACACAGCATGAGATCCAGAATTTTGTGAGCGACTCTCGCAATGACGCCTATGACAAAGTCGTTCAAAAATTATTAGCAAGCCCTCAATACGGCGAACGTTGGGGCCGGCACTGGATGGATATCTGGAGATATACAGACTGGTACGGACTAGGAAAGCAACTGCGATACAGCCAAAAACATATCTGGCATTGGCGCGACTGGATCATAGAATCATTGAACCGTGACAGTAGTTATGCAGAGATGATTCAGGATATGCTTGCCGCTGATGAACTCAAGCCGACTGACCACCAAGCACTACGTGCGACCGGTTTTCTGGCACGACATTATTATCTCTTTAATCGCACGACTTGGTTAGATAGTACTCTGGAACATACATCCAAGGCATTCCTGGGACTGACTATGAATTGTGCCAAATGCCACGATCACAAATATGATCCATTGACGCATCAGGATTATTATCAGATGCGAGCGATCTTTGAACCGTATCAGGTTCGTCTCGATGCACTTCCAGGTGAGATCGATCTGGAAAAAAATGGCCTTCCGCGGATCTTTGACGCTCACGCTGACACCAAAACATACCTGCATATTCGAGGCAATGAGAAAGACCCCGATAAAACCAGAGAACTAAAACCGGGACCCCCGGAAATCTTCACGTTCGGCTCATTTGAAGTCACACCAGTCTCTCTGCCTGCAGAAGCTCATCATCCCGCGATTCAGGACTTTGTTCTGAAAGACCAACTCAAGGCCGCGGAAGCAAAAATCGCTGCCGCTCAAAAAACCGTTCAGCTAGCAAAGAAACAACTGGCAGAGTTAGAACAGACATCTCAAACTGAATTTGTCCAGCAGAAGACTCAGGAAAAAGCAACGCCATTTCTTGTTGACGATTTTAAGAAATCTAATCTACAAATCTGGACCATGGGACCTGGTCAATGGGCCTTTCAAAATGGAAAACTCGTTCAAACAAAAACGGGATATGGCCGAGCCTATCTGCGTTCGAAAGCGAATCATCCACTGGACTTTAAAGCTAAGTTCAAATTCAAAACTACCGGCGGTGATAAATGGCGTTCAGTCGGACTTGCCTTCGATGTTAACGGTCAGCGAGAAAAAATGATCTACCTCAGCGCTGTAAAGCCAGGTTCAAAGCTTCAGATCTCATACAATGAAGGTTCCCAATCCATTTATCCTGCAGAAGCGCGGCATGGATGCGAAGTCAATCTGAACGAAGTTTACGAACTTGAAATTAAAGTCCGCGGCCAACTAGTCAATGTTTCTCTTAATGGAGAGCACGCCATTTCCTATAAGCTTCCGTTACAGAGGGAGTCTGGAAAAATTGATCTACTGGCTTTTGACGCCGCTGCAGAATTCGAGATGATCAATATCAGTTCACTCCCAGCCAGTGAAACATTGATTGACGGC
The DNA here is from genome assembly GCA_029259875.1 of Planctomycetaceae bacterium. Lineage (GTDB taxonomy): Bacteria > Planctomycetota > Planctomycetia > Planctomycetales > Planctomycetaceae > Gimesia. The sequence continues at coordinate 399 of JAJDEK010000065.1, read as the reverse complement.
AAGCAGACTAAAAAACCATCATTGGATCAGGCAAAATCAAAATCTAATGCCGCCGAAATTTCGTTGAGAACAGCACAACTTTACAAAGAGTCGCTACAGACTGCATACGTAGCAGAGAAAGCCAGATATTCGAAACTACCAATGACTGAGCAAACAGAGTTGAAAAGAGCAGCCGCGTTAGCCGCTAGAAAACATGAATTGGCTGTCGCAGAACAAAAACTTGCTCAAGCACAGGAAAAGTGGGAATCAACGACCGGGGCGGCAAAGAAAAAACTCAAAAAAGAATTAGCCGCCGCCAAAAAACAAGTCGAAACAGCAAAACAAGCGGTTAGTAAGCCAGGTGAAAAATATACGCCGGTTCGGGCTTCACTTAAAGCACTTGAAGGCCCCGCAGAAAAA
>JAJDEK010000064.1 GCA_029259875.1 Planctomycetaceae bacterium | reverse complement strand
TTAAGAAACTCATCAAACTGTATCAGAGAATTATCTTCCAGACGGTTATCTGCCTGTTCAATAATTTTCTTAGCAAATTGTTCTACACGAAATTTTGCTTTCGCAACTTCCGCATCCAGATCGGAAGTATCCATTGTCGCGACGATTTGACCTTTGCTCACATTCTGATCTTCTGAAACGGTAATCGGCAAAATGCGACCATCTAAAGGCATGGCGATGCGATAGATTCTGGGGAGCGTCGTTTTCGCACGTTCTTCAATAAACGCTTTAATCTCTCCTGTTTCTGCAACAGTGACATCAACGGGCAGGGGAGCCCCCGACAGAAGGTAGTAACTTCCCAGTCCAACCACCACGAACACCAATATCAGTATATATTTTCGGGACACGATTATTCCTTTACGTTTAACGCCTGTAACCAATCCATTTTCTGAATCGTTTTTTGTACCGGCCAATGTGCGATCAAAGTGAAAAGAATGCCCAAAGCCACTGTGTAAACCCAGCTCATAGTATCAATCGTAAAGGGCATTCGAAATAATTCGGTATCGTAGGCTATATTAATGCCTTTGGATGCCCAGTAACCTGCGGGCAACCCCAGAATAATTCCAGGTAAATTGATACAAAAACTTTCTCTCAGAAAAATCGCTCCTACTTCAGATGGTGTATAACCTAGTACGCGCAGAGTCGCGATTTCCTGTTGACGTTCCGAGAGAGAAATCAGAGAGGCATTTAAGATGCTACCAAAAAATATCAAGCAAGAAAATGCGATCACGACGACAATCATCACGACCATCTGTTCGATTAAGACTTCCTGCAATTTCTCTTTTTGATCTCGAATCGAAGTGACGGATTGCACGGCGGGAACCTGTTTGAGTTCCTGATAGATCCGTCTGGTTGCGAAAGGACTGGGATCCGTTTTTAATTGCACGCTGGTGATAGAGCCTGCTTCACCCATCAAACGATTCAAATATTGAAAGTCGGCGTACACACTTAATCCGAGATAGCTGTCAATGATTTTCATGACAGGAACCTGTCTGGCGATGCGATCACCTGAAACAGGAGTCATCTCGATAGAATCGCCGGCTTTGATTTGTAGAATATCCGCAAGTTTGCGAGTCACCAGAACTCCTGTATCCGGCACAACGACTCTGTTGCCGGCGGTATCGCGGGGTATCGTTAGTTGCGCATCCCTGAGAATTCCTGTGATTCCCACCTTCTTTTCATGGATCCCATTTCTTAACGTGCAACCAACATGAAAGAGTGGCTCGACATAATCAACGCTGGGAAACTGTTGAGACTCATATAACGCTGAATAATCGTGATCATCTTTGAAGCTGACGTCGATGTCACTTAACAATAATTTATCGTACTGAAAATTAAGTAATGCAAACGCAGAATCATACATGGAGAATGTCACCAGCAGCAGCATCGCGCCGACCGTCGCTGACACCAGCCCCCCCAAAGTTCTCGTCCGATGCCGAAAGATATCCCGCAAAACTAGTTGCCAACGAAAGTCCAACGCATTCCAGAACGCTTGGATCTTCTCCAATAAAATGCGTCTCGCACGCAGAGGAGGTTTGGGGCGCATGGCCTCTGCAGGTGATAATCGTACGACAGAGCGGACTCCCCGAAAGGTTCCCACTACCGAAAAGAAAATACTGATCAGCATTCCCAGAAGAATGATGCGTGGGTAAACCTCATTCGTTAATGCAGGAAATTCGAAAAATTGGCGGTATTGCGCAGTCATGCCTCCTGCCAGTGAATAGCCAATCAAAGTTCCTAATAAACCACCCGCCAAACCGATCAGGAGTCCAAATTGGAGAAAGTGGATAAACACTTCCTGATTTGAATATCCCAGAGCTTTCAAAGTTCCGACCACGGTTCTCTGTTGTTCCGCCATGCGTGACATCAAAAGATTAAGTGCCAAAGCAGCGACGACTAAAAAAATGGTAGGCAAGATTGTCGCGCTGATTTTCAGGCCATCGATTTCACTTTTTAAAAACCAGTGGGAAGATTGTTGCGCGAGCGGAGTTGTGGAAAACACGCCATAGTCTTCAAGGTTAAGCTCAATTTGATCGAGGATCTGACGAACTCGGTTCGGGCTTTGATATTCGGGTGCGACTTGTCCCACGACCTGGTTGGCTGCTCCTTCAAAACCGAAGACGTCTTCTGCATAATCGTGTTTTAAATAAAACACCCCATAACTTTCCGGTTCAGGAACGAGTCCTCCCGGGCCGATTAAATACACAAATTCAGAACTGATGGCGGTTCCGACGATGAAAAGATCCTGCAGGCGATTGTTGAGGATCAACTGAATATGATCACCGGGTTTCAAATGATGCTCACGCGCGAAGGCATCATTGAGAATCACCTCTTCTTGTCTTTGATCGGTAAAGTAGCTTCCCTGCTGAATGACGATGCGATTAATCGGCGCATTTTCATGTTCTGGTAGTGAGATAACTTTTCCTGAGAGAGGTTTTTCAACCCCCTCTAGTGAAGCCGTCACTTCAAATACAATACGTGGCAGGATATTAGTAACACCGGGAATTTCTTTGAGTGCAGCAAGATCGCCTATCGGTACTTTTTTGAGTTCGACGGAAAAATCAGCCATGCGGCAGAGTCGATAATAGCTTTGCCGGGAATATTCCAGATTATCATAGGTCGAAGACATGGCAATAAAGCAGCCAATTCCGACCGCAATAATGCTGATTATCGCTGCCAGCACTCCTTTGGCAGCGAGCAGCTCACGCAGTAATTTTCGGTGCAGCACTTTCATTACCAAGTCACCTGCTTCGCAGCAACAGGATCGGAATTGATCTTCGTTTCCGCAATCGTTCCAGAACCGATGCGGATAATTCGTTGTGCCATTTCTCCGATGGCTGAGTTATGTGTAATAATGACGACGGTCATCCCCAACTCGCGATTCAGGTTTCCCAATACCTCAAGAATCATTTGACCGGTCTTAAGATCGAGTGCCCCCGTTGGTTCATCACAAAGCAGTAATTCCGGATTTTTAACTAGCGCACGTGCAATCGCAACCCGCTGTTGCTCGCCACCTGAAAGCTGTGATGGAAAATGATCTGACCGATGTTCTAATCCCACAAGCTTCAGCGCTGCATCGGGTGACATGGGAGACTCGCTAATGTCTGCCGAAACGATCACATTTTCCCGAGCAGTCAGAGTGGGAACAAGATTGTAGAACTGAAACACAAATCCAATGTGCTTGCGCCGATAACGGGTGAGTTGCATCTCACTAAATTGCGAAAGATTCTGAGAATGGAAATAAACGTCTCCACTCGAGGGAACATCTATGCCTCCCACGATATTCAACAAGGTACTTTTCCCGGAGCCGGAGGGTCCTACTATCACCAGGAATTCTCCAGGAATAATCTCGAGATCAACGTCATGCAAAACAGGGACGGAAACATCGCCTGTGATGTATGTCTTGGAAACGGATCTTAGCGAAAGTAGCAGCCGGTTCTCGCTGGCTTTATCGGAATCTAACGCTTCAGCATCGGGGGCAGGCATGGTTGCGGTCTCAGAG
>JAJDEK010000063.1 GCA_029259875.1 Planctomycetaceae bacterium | reverse complement strand
ACGTGCTGATTTGGCGGAAGACGTCCTGGCAAACATCTTCCGAATCACTGTCGTTTAATCTGGATTTTCTACAGTAGTTGTAAATGAGTGGCCCATATATTTTGACAAAATCTCTCCATGCTTCTGTGTCCGTAGGAACGCGCACACGATTCAAGAGTGAGATATGTGTTGAGGGCCATTCGGAGCCGTAATTCATTAAGTTTTTTCCTTAGAGAATGGATACATGCATGCTCCATCTTTTATTCAGCTCCGTGTCATCATGTTCACGTGTTGTGTTCTGTATTGATATGTAGTGTGAATGGTTAATGATAACCATCAAAATCGTAGTCACTATAATTTATGGAGTTCATTATATACACAAATTTACTCGATCTATATTTATAATGAAATATTTTTTTGCTCAAATGTAATCACTACTATTTTTTCGTTAAATAGTGACATAACAAACAGAAGTATATCTCTACTTAGTCGTTATATTCATTTGACAATTAATTTCAAAAATACATTTGTTTAAAATTGAAAGACTTAAATTTTAACCAAAAATAGGAAAGAGATCACCATCTTTATTGTCTAGTTGAATCAAGTTAGTGAATTACGATGACAAAATTGGGTCACTTTACCTTATACGCGACTTTTTGACTTGAATTTAAGACGATAATCACGATTTCCGCTTTTAACAAAAAAGTAATTCTGGCAAAAGAAACCAGCGACTGAGAATTTTTGTCCATTGGTTTTTGGGTCATCATTACTAGAGACACCATCTTTATTCGAACGTTCTCTCTTTTTACAGAGATACCAGTGAGTTCATTGAATTGGTAATCTGGTAAGTTCATTTTGGAACGAAACAAAGAGGGATTCTCGCTAGTCCGAACTGACTGGAGTTAATGATGAACGTGCTTTTTCCAGTAACCGAGAAAGTTCAGTGAGTTCATTCGAATTTAAGTGCCCGATGAGTTTACGGTGCAAGTTAATATCCGGCTCATCAATTTCTTTCAGCAGCTTTAGCGCTTGGGGAGTGATTTCAATAAAAACCACGCGTCGATCTGCTGTACAGCGTTTTCGATTTACATGGCCTTGCGCCTGCAATCGATCGATCAAACCGGTAATCGCTGGAACAACCTGAACCATTCGATCAGCGATTTCCAAAGAAGGCATCGGTTTTCCTTCACCGCGCAGAATGCGAAGTACGTTATATTGAGAAGGCGTCAGGCCATACTCTCTAAATAGTCTACCGAATTGGTTATGAAAGACGTCACTTGTTCGCAAGATATTCAGAATGGCTGCCTGTTCCAGAGAGTCGAAAGGCTGTTTTTTTCTAAGCTCTTCTCGCAAATTAGTATGTGGCATCTTAACCCCTTACAGTTGAATCGTAAGGTTCTCTATCTTATGTCTTAACTATTGAGGAGTCAATAGGCGGGAAGGTCACCGCATGTCCTGCGTTTCATAGTCTTGTGAGAAAGAGGAAAAAGTGGATAGGAACGTTTATTTTGTTCTATTAAGTTAAATATTCATCTATTGTATTCGATAGACATTTTGATGAAGTTCTATTTCGTCAATGAAATGTAGTTTGACGAAATTCACTCGGAGTACACTTTTCATGTTCTTTGATGACGACACTCAAATAGGCAGCGCTGGAAAATCCCGCTATTGCTGCGATTTTTTCCAGAGTAAAGTCGGTGTCGACCAATAGCTGTTTTGCGCGGCGAAGTCGTTCTTCCGATATTATTTGGTGCGGTGTTTTACCTACCAGCTTCATGAAGCGACGTTCCAAGGTACGCCGTGAGAGATTGACATGTTGCGAAATTAAGGCGACATTAATTTCCGCACATGCATTGTGTCTGATGAACTCCAATGCTGAAGCAACCGCGAGATCATCAACGGCAATGATGTCTGTCGACCTGCGTGGGACGAGAGTTTTGGGGGGGAGCATTAAAGGCGAAGCGGGTGCGGCTTTTCCTTTAATTAAGCGATCAAGCAGGGCAGCAGCTTCATAGCCGATCTGTTCTGCCTGATGAGAAATACTGGTGAGATTTGGATCAATCACTTCACAGAACACATCATCATTGTCGACACCGACAACGGCAACTTGTTCAGGAACAGCAATGTTACGGCGGCGGCAAGCATCTAGAACGCATAAAGCGCGTAGATCATGTGCGGCCATTAAACCAATCGGTTTAGGAAGTGACTCCAGCCAGTCTCCTAAGTCTTCCTGACCTCCATCCCAACTTTCTACAAATCGTCTGCGGGAAAGCGGAGCATATAGTTCGCATTCGAATCCATTTTGAAGTGCAATTTCTGCAAAGGCGTTGCGACGTCGATGTGACCAGTTGGATCTTTCTACACCTACAAATGCAAAATGTCTTAGATGTCGATCAAGCAAGTGTCCAAAAGCAAGTTCTGCGATGGCTATGTCATCGGAATAAACCCCAGGAAGACCAAGGTTGGATACTTGGTGCAACGTATCAACTATCGGAACACCAGATTGCTGCAATCGCTCAGCCATCTGCTGCGAGCGAATTCTAGCGATGATTCCATCTCCTTCCCAATCTTTGATCCAATCTGGTAGTGATGTTGCAGGCCCCCATTCATCAATGAAAATAGACCAAGGTCCATGTGTTCGCGAGTAGGTCGAGATTCCCTGTAGGATTCCTCGACCAAACGTTTTTGATGTTTCAATAAAAATAGCAACTTGTGGTGTACGGTGTGTCATGATCGTGTTTCGAGGTGTCGCAATTTTGAAAGATAATGTCGCAGCACTGGATTGATTCTGTGTGAACTCAGCAGGTAAACTGAAGATTCGAATTCATAGAATGAGAGGCGAATGGGACTTTTGGAAACAAGAATTCTCAATTCTGATTTATGGATTTCTTTTTGTTTGATGCGCTACTGACTCACACTGTGTTGAGGGAAGCTAAGATGATGCAGATGATTATAGCCCGTTTTTTCATGTCAGTATTTGTATTAGCTGGTTTTATTTCCAGTTTATCTGCAGAAAAAC
>JAJDEK010000062.1 GCA_029259875.1 Planctomycetaceae bacterium | reverse complement strand
CATTTAAGGCATAACGATCAATGCCCGCTACCATATGTTCGTCGAGTGGTGCAGAGAGTTTCAGAGAAGTTGTTCCTGGCAAAACTATGGGAAACTCCAGAGGCTGCGCCGAAACTAAGGAAGGGAAACTAATAAACAATGCTGTGATGAAAAGAGAGGGCAGGAATTGCATAATATATTCCTATATTAGTGATGAAAAGGAACTTGGTAGGAATTTAGAACAACCGCGGTAAGGAATGAAATAATGACTACTCTACTTTCTTACCGAACAGCAAAATTTCATCAAAGTTACCTGTATCGTCGAACGAGCCAATTCCGACTCGTCCCGATAAGAATGTTTTGTCATTGGCCGTCATTACCGGTTCTTTCATATTATCAAAATAAATTTTGATAGAACCAGATTTCGTATCACGAATAACACGTGCGTGATGCCATTCATCATCCCAATTGGTTCCCGGTGTTGTTTTCGTAGAAATCTTGGTACGTGGTTTATTATTGACGATGAAGATCTGGTTGGCATGATCATCCATTTTTTTACCGAAATGCACGTAATAAAAGTGAGCGTCATCCTGGTAGCCAAAAAACAGACAGAGTGATCGGTGTCCATAATCGGGAATGGTAGATTGTAATTTAACATCGAAAATGAAGTCGCTGACTGAAATGTTTTTCAACAACGCACGGTTATAAGGTGAGCGAACCGGTGGCTCAAAATTACTTTTTTTCTTCGTGAGACTAAACGCGTGGTTGTCTCCTTGATGGATGATTTTCCAGGCCTTGTCATCAGTCGGTTCCCAATGTTTCGAATCTCCAGTCTCAAAATTCTCATGAAACAGCAACGGTAGGCCCTGCATACTTTGAGGAAGCTGTTTTTTATTAAGCGTTTTCAAAGGCGCTGGTTCTTTGGCCTCAACAATACCGAAGTCTATAAAAACAAACAGCATAAGCCCTGTCATCAGGCTTGCTGAGATGAGTGAACGCAACATGGAATGGCTCCTGTTTCAATGGAAAATCGCAGCCGCGGAATCTCCCCACATCGCAGGTTGTGCAGAAATTCTCGGCTGAAATGTGAGATTCTAATTTTGTTTCAGAATCTATGAGACAGCATTTCGGCCTGATTTTCAAGCATCAGGCCGATCTCGCCCTGGACTTGGGCGCCTTTGTTCCTGTTTCCGATTGCGAGAATTGCGATCTCCGCGCCCCTTGGGGCCATTAGAGCGGCCGTCTTTTGTATCCGGAGCGCGGTCTTTCATTCCACGCCGGGGAGGATTATCAAACATTCGTGATTGCATGTCGATACTCCGAAATAACTGAGCACGCAGGTTTTTGAATTCCACTAGCTGACGGTTGAATTTTTTCCTGAGTTCTTCCCCCAGATGTTTCTGCAGGTAGATATACTTCAGTTTTTCCTGCATTTCATCTGGCGGGTACTTCATCAGATTATCTTTGTTCTTAGAATCTAATGTTTCAAAGAACTGATGTAATTCTTCATCAGAAGGATTATGTTGAGCCAACTCCTGCTTAACTAAACTAAATAATTGTTCTGTCAGCCCTCTTATTAAAAAGAGTGGAACCTGCGCTCTACGCAGATCATCTCGATCTCTGCGGAATTGGGGTTTGAAACCATGTTGCGTCTTAAGACCACGGATAGAATAATTATTGGCTTCAAATAACTGATGAATTTGGACTACGAGTTCCGGGCGGGGCCACTCAGTACCCTCTAAATCTCCCTTTTGATTTTTTAATCGCAACGCCCTTTCTAATACAAGCACAGAGCGTGCGAATTCGGATGGCTGTTGTTCCCTCTTTGGTTTTTTCTTAGTACCAGATATACTCTGATTAATGATATCAATGACTTCTTTAAACAATTCGGGTGGTGGTGGCTGAACCCACATCAACCCCATACGGCGGGGATCTCGCGAATCAAGCTTCAAAAGTCTTGATATTTCATAAAAATCACGGAGGTCACTTCGACGTTTGGGGTCTATCTGTTGAGAGCGGTATTTATGAATTAGCTTTAGCCGTTCCTTCGGGTCTTTTTCTTTTCGCAAGTCTTCCTGCTCCCAAGGTGAGAGTGTTTTCACCCAATTGCAATAAGAACGCATGACGCGATTCAATTCTGGTTGGGTACGTGTTGCACTATGAAGTTCCCGAAAGCGCTGTTTATCCTCTGCAGAGAGTGTTTGGTATTTCTCATAATTACGTTTTAATTGCGCACGCTGCGCTGGCGTCATCGCTTCTATTTTTTCGCGATTGCCTCTCTCTTGATCTTCATCCTGACCACTGGCTCCTAGCAACACCATTACACAGATCACCGTTCCAATTCCGAAACCCACAGCGCGCAACAAAAGCGACCACAAAGCCGGTTGCAGGCTTGAGGACTGGGAGGCGCTTTTCGATTGCCTTTTATTATTTTTGCTGCTGCGCGGTTTCATTGAATGTTCCCGATTGCTGCAATTTCTCCAGAAAATCCAAACTTTGTACTTCCGAGTAGGTGTCAATGTTTTCAATAAATGATAACTCTTTAAGTAATGGCTCCGATTCGTCAGGCAACCACTGGTTGGTAATTACGTATCCCAGGAAAATCGAACATGCCAGACCAACCATCCAGCCACCAGCGACAGCAACTTTACGAATCTGTTGTTGAGATTGTTTACTCAATCCAATACCAGATCGATCTCGTGACTCGGCTGCCTGCGCTTCTAACTGAATGGTCTTAATTGTCGAAAGTGTTTTGTTGGTAAATTCATCAGATGCTTTAGAAATCGGTAGTTTGTCTAACAATTCCCAAGTGCGTTCCAAACCATCCACATGCACGCGTGTCTTTTCATCGATAGAGAGAGATTGCTCGACCTCGATCGCTTCCTGTTCGCTGACCTCTCCATCAAGATAGGCTACCAGCTTTTCGAGTTCCTGTTCTTTGATCTCTTTTTTCATTGTGAGACTCTACAACGATTTCTGTTCTTTATTTAACTACAAATATGCTTTTCGAGTTGAACTC
>JAJDEK010000061.1 GCA_029259875.1 Planctomycetaceae bacterium | reverse complement strand
AAAGCTTCCCCTTGGGGTGAACACGGGCGGTCCTTCAAGTAGTCGACTGTCGTTTGATCCGGATTGATGTAACCACAGCGGGCGCCCCCTTCGATACTCATATTGCAAATCGTCATCCGTTCTTCCATCGACATCCGGTCGAAGACTTCGCCTGCATATTCATAAGCATAACCAACGCCCCCCTGGACTCCGAGTTTTCGGATCACATGCAGAGTGACGTCTTTTGCTGTTACGCCCGGGCCAAGCTCACCATTGATTAAGATCTGACGTACTTTGGGACGTTCCAGCGCCATCGTCTGCGTTGCCAATACATGTGCGACCTGGCTTGTTCCAATTCCTAGTGCGATTGAGCCGAACGCACCATGCGTGCTGGTGTGGCTGTCCCCACAAACAATCGTCATGCCCGGTTGGGTCAGCCCATGTTCAGGACCAACAACATGGACGATTCCCTGGCGAATGTCATCGACGTCCAGCAGTGTGACTCCAAACTCAAGACAGTTTTTCTCAATTGCTGTCATCATTTGTTCTGCGAGACTGTCTTCAAATGGGCGTGCCTGATTTTTTGTTGGGACAATATGATCTACAGTCGCAATTGTCCGTTCAGGGAACAAGACTTTCAGACCACGATCACGGAGCATTTCAAATGCCTGCGGGCTAGTAACTTCATGAATCAGGTGCAAACCGATTAAGAGTTGATCCTGACCGGATTCAAGGGTTTTAATGAAATGTAAGTCCCAGACTTTGTCGAACAGGTTTTTTGTATTACTCATCTTCTTTTTCGTTTTAACTCAAATTTTCAATGAACAGATGATTTCAAAAGTGTCAATTGCAAATTAAATACTGGCAGGATTGTTTTCAGATGGACACCGTTATTGGTAAAGCGGTTCCTGTGTCTCGTGGAGAGAGGCATTTTTCCAGGTGAAAAGTGTGACCAAGGATTTTACACAATTTATTGGCTGAATATAAGGTTTCCATACCTGACAAATTCGAAAATCAGTAGCATTTGCTCTGATTATTCAAATATTCAGAATAACTCTAAGAGTGTAAGGAATGTGATTCTCTACTTTTTTATGTTTTTCTCTGTAATTCCTATTACATTGTAGGAATTCTAATGAGCAAATGGGGCAAGAATTTTAAAAAGAAGTGCTGGAACCGTTGTGTATTATTCAGTCAGCTTTTAAACTTCACGGCTTGATACAAGTTATTGCCTCATCATAACTTTGCGAATACCAGCATCTTCAAGAGAACGGCTTTAGTGCCTTAACTCTCTGTAAATGCATAGGTTAGGTGTGGGATTTGCGCTCGCATTCTATCATCGGAAACACTGCCAGAGGCAGTACTTCCGTAGTTTTTTTATCATGCTCAGTTGTTTTCATAATTAGCGATTTGGATATCACAAGTGTTTGAAGGATTAACAGACAACCTGAAAAACGCACTCAGCGGTCTTGCCCGTGGTGGGAAACTTACCGAAGGCAATATCAAGGATGGTCTGCGCGAAGTACGGCAGGCATTGCTGGAAGCCGATGTTAATTATGAAGTTGCCACTAAATTTATCGAACGGGTTACAGAGCAGTCCGTCGGTGAAAAAGTCCTCAAGTCGATTCGACCTGATGAGCAGATTGTTGGAATTGTCCATCAGGAACTGATCAACCTGATGGGGCCAGTCGAACAGGATTTGGCTTTTAAACCTTCCGGGATCACCATCCTGATGATGTGTGGGCTTCAGGGAAGTGGAAAGACAACGACCTGTGGTAAGCTGGCTCGTCTGCTAAAGGAGCAGGGGCGCAAGCCCATGTTGGTGGCTGCGGATTTACAACGTCCGGCGGCGATTGAACAATTAAGAGTAATTGCTGGCCAAGTTGGTGTTCCTGCACATACAGAGGCACCCGAAGGAAACAGCGCGGTTAAAGTCTGTCAGAATGGCTTGAGTCAAGCAAAGAAACTCGGTGATATCGATACCATCATTCTCGATACCGCCGGTCGTTTGCATATTGACGAACAACTGATGCAGGAACTGGAGCAGATTGAACGCAAACTCCAGCCTGATCAAGTGATTTTTGCCTGTGATGCTATGACCGGGCAGGATGCAGTTAATAGTGCTAAAGCCTTTAATGAAGCTTTGGAACTAGATGGCGTCATTTTAACAAAGTTAGATGGCGATACTCGAGGCGGAGCGGCTTTGAGTGTCAAAGAAGTTACCGGCGTTCCCATCAAGTTTATCGGTGTGGGAGAAGCTCTGGATCGACTGGAGCCATTTCACCCTGACCGCATGGCTGGTCGTATTCTGGGTATGGGGGACGTGGTTTCTCTGGTGGAGAAAGCACAAGAGCAGTTTGATGAAGAAGAAGCTGCTGACCTTCAAAACCGGATGGCATCAGGCAAATTTAGTCTGAGCGATTTCCAGAAGCAAATGGCAACCATACGAAAAATGGGACCCATGCGGGAAATTATGAAGATGATTCCCGGTATGGGGGGACTTCTGGATACAAATCCAGATGTTGATCCAGGATCGGAAATGAAACGGATCGATGCCATCATCAGTTCGATGACGCCAGTCGAACGAGAGAGCCCTGATCTCATTGATCACAGCCGTCGTCGTCGAATTGCGATAGGGAGTGGTACTGATCCATCAGAAATCAGCCGTCTGGTGAAAGATTTTAATAATATGGCCGGAGTCATGCAAAAAATGGCTGGCATGGGTATGCGTGACAAAATGAAAGCCATGAAGGAGCTATCTTCCGGAGGAATGATGGATCCCATGGGGGGGCTTTCTAAGCAGAAAGAACGTAGCAAGCGGGGCGGTGACCCGATAAAGCTTCGAGAGAAAAAGAAAAAAGACAGAAAAGCGAAAAAGAAGCAACGTAAGAAAAACCGTTAGTGGAACTAGCACGCTCTGACGTTGTTTAAAGTTTATCGAAAAATATTGTATCTTCCATAAGATGAGAGTTAGTTTCCAATAAGGAGAATTAAGTGGCAGTTCGTATTCGTATGAAAAGAATGGGGCGAAAACATCGTCCCTTCTATCGGATTTGTGTAATGGATTCACGCAAACAACGTGATGGAGAAGCAATTGAAGAAATCGGCACTTACGATACTTCCGTTGCGGATAAATCAAAACGTGTGGCGATTAACATGGAACGTGTTGATTACTGGATGTCAGTCGGAGCGAAACCTTCTGATAACGTGGCGACACTAATCAAAAAAGTGAAACAAAATAAGTTTGGAACGGCAGCAGCGCCCGCTCCATTGATTGCTCCTAAAGAGCCTGCTCCTGAGCCAGAACCAGAAGCTCAGGAAGAAAGTGCAGAAGCAACTACTGACGAGGGTGCTACAGCTGAAGAAACCCCTTCAGAATAAGCTTCTGAGTTATTTAGATATGAGTTCGCTCCTTGAGAGAGCACAATGCGATTTGATATTCTGACACTGTTTCCCGAACTATTTGACAGCTATCTTGAGCAGGGTTTGCTCAAAAGGGCGATTCAAAATCAAATAGTAGAGATTCAGCGTTGGAATTTCAGAGACTGGGCAACAGACAAACACGCCTCAGTAGATGACCGCCCTTATGGAGGAGGTCCGGGGATGTTGATTGGCTGTGAGACAGTCTTTCAATGTGTAGAGCATGTTCAGGAAGTGGTTCCTGAAACTGGTAAGTTGATAATGTTAACCCCGCAAGGGAAAACGTTGGACCAAAAACTGGCTTCAGAGTTATCGAAAGAACCGCAACTAACATTACTATGTGGAAGATATGAAGGGTTCGACGAACGAATCCGCATTGGACTAGAACCAATGGAAGTTTCGGCAGGTGACTTCATTACCAATGGAGGGGAAGTGCCTGCGATGTTAATTATTGAGACTGTGATCCGGTTAATTCCTGGAGTATTAGGTGATGAAAGCAGTGCCAAATATGATTCTTTTTCTGAATCGGGACTGTTGGAATACCCACAATACACGCGGCCTCAAAACTTTCGTGGAATGGAAGTTCCGGATGTGTTATTAAGTGGGAATCACCAGGAGATCTCGCGTTGGCGGCAAGAACAGAGTTTAGTTCGAACTCGCGAGCGACGTAGCGATCTTTTAACTGAGTCGGAATCAAATTCAACTTGAACTAAACTTAATGTAAACAGTGTGTTTTCAGTCTGCCTTCGAATGGCTGAGAAGCGTGCAAAGAGGATTTTGAGTCATGCAGGAATTAATGAAAAAAGTAGAAGCATCCAGTCTTCGCGAAGAGCCACTTCAATTTGAAATCGGTGACACAGTAGACGTGCATACCCGAATTCAGGAAGGTGACAAAGAGCGCATTCAGATTTTCAGTGGTGTCATCATTTCACGACGTGCAAGTGGAACGCGTGAGAATTTCACTGTTCGACGAATTGTTGCAGGTGAAGGTGTTGAACGAATTTTTCCGGTCAATTCCCCCAAAATCGCCAAGCTGGATATCAAGCGACATGGTCGTGTCCGCCGCGCAAAACTTTACTATCTGCGTGACCGAGTTGGTAAAGCAACACGTCTTACAGAACGACGTGTGAAAAAAGCTTAGAGTAAGATAGTCCGAGTCAGCGTTGCAGAAGTACTAAATCATTTTCAGTACTTCTGCATCAGACTGCCAGGAGTCTTTTGCGCTTTAATCTCAACTTCCGTTTATGAGTAGTCGTTCATGGCTGGTAAATGGTTAGGCAAGCTGTTGGGGGATAAAGGCGAACGCGCTGCCATCAAATTTCTAAAGCAAGCCGGTTATTCGATTCTTGCGAAACAGTATCGAACAGACCTGGGAGAAATTGATGTGATTGCCTTAGACGGAGAGGTTGTCGTGTTTGTCGAAGTCAAAACACGACGAAGCGATTCTAAAGGACAACCGTTTGAGGCAGTAACACCACAAAAGCAGAGTCAGCTTACTCGACTGGCCAGTTCCTTCCTCAAAAAACACAAACTCCTCAATCAGCCCGCCCGGTTTGATGTTGTTTCAATTCTTTGGCCTTCTGAACAATCAAATCTGTCAAAACCTGAAATACAACATTTTCAAGATGCATTTGCCCCCTCAGGTAAGTTTCAATTTTTTACTTAACAGAACTGGATTGTAACTCACTTCGCTTTTCTTTACATTAACAATAATTTCGTAACAAAACTTCGTATCTGAAGGAAATAATTATGTCTGTCGAACAAAAAGCTGCTGAGTTAGGTCTCGTTTTTGAAGCGATTGAACCTGGTTATCTGAAGCTCTGCATTAAAACCGGAAACTTATTAATGACATCCGGCCATGTCAGTGATCAGAAAGGACGTTTGGGAGAAAACGTCAGCTTAGAAGATGGGGTAGCCGCTGCCCGTGATTGTGCAGTCAAGATTTTGCGATCAGTACGCCATGAGCATGGGACTCTCAATGGCTTGAGGGTCATCAAACTTCTAGGCTGTGTGAATTCGACGCCCGATTTTACTGATCAGCATCTTGTGATTAATGGAGCATCTGACCTGTTTCATGAATTATTTGGCAAGACTAGTGATGGGTACCACGCACGTAGTGCGCTCGGTTTTGCCGCTCTACCGACAGGAGTTGCAGTAGAGATCGAAGCTGTTTTTGAAATTATCGACGGATAATTCTTCTGCAAGCAGATGTCTGTTCATATTTCCATATAATTGGTCAGCCCACTGTAATTATGTGACAATCGGGCTTTTCTGAGAATTAGCTTGACAAAATGGATTATTAAGTGTGTAATGATTATCGATTGGTATCAGTCAGGTACAAGGTATGGTTGATGGGGACCTCAATTATATTTATTGGTCTGATTTGATTTCACTCGAATCTGCGAAAAGGATTTCCAACCCTATATTTGGGAGTTTTACTCTCTACCACGCCTTTGCTTTTAAAGCACCTTCCTTTAAATTTTTAGCTCATTTTGAAGCAAAGTTTTGTCTTTGTGACAGCATGACCAAAAGCAGTTACAGTGTTATAACCTGTTTGTTTTTGTATGTTTAAGGATTAAATGGTGTGGGTTTGAGATCGCTCTCAGATTTCTGGTTGTTGTTTTCCGATAATAAACTAAGAGAAGGAACTCAAATTAGAAGTTACTCTCAGGGTTCTAAACATATTTTGTATTAGCCTGAGGATTCCAACAGTCTTACAACTACAGCTTTAAAACAATGTTGTTAAAGGATTTGCATTGTTTTTTCTGTAGAAGATTTTAGGGTCAAGCTAAGATGGCTGGGTCAAATCAAACACGTGTTGTTATTTCCGGTATTGGAGTCGTTTCTCCAATCGGTATCGGTATCGATGCATTCTGGGGAAGCATGCGTTCAGGTAATTCAGGGATTGATCGTCTCAAAGCTGTTCCAACCGAGAATTTGCCTTCCAAGTTGGCAGCGGAAGTAAAAGGCTTTCGACCTGAAGAGCACCTCTATAACAAAAAATTCCTGAAATTTATGTCTCGAGATATCCAGCTTGGTGTTTCTGCGGCATCGGACGCCGTGCTGAATGCGGGAATTACGAGTGGTGTTGTCGACCCGGAACGCTTTGGTGTCTCCTTTGGTGCAGGCCATATTCCAACAACCCCCGATGAGCTTGTAGAAGCTGTCAAGCTTTGTGGGGAA
>JAJDEK010000007.1 GCA_029259875.1 Planctomycetaceae bacterium | reverse complement strand
GATAGTCGATTAACTATGATTCATCACAATTTAGAATATATCGGAAGGAACTGCCAAATGCCAGAAGCAACCTATGACCCCACCAGTATGATCAAACCACGCCGTAAAATAACAGGGATTTCTGCTGTTTTACTCCCTTATTTGGAATCCGGGGAAATTGATCGGGACTCGTTAAGTGCTCATGTTGCTCGCACTGCTGACTTGGGAATCACCCCTGCGGTAAACATGGATACTGGTTACGTGCATCTCATAGATGAACCCACTTTTATCGAGGTGCTGAAGCTCACTCAACACACACTGAGTGGCGGACCTTTTGTTGCAGGTGCCTTTGTCAGTGATCAACCAGGTGCCACCTTTGATGCCGCCGGTTATCAAAGAAAAATTGATCTCATCCAGGAATATGGTGGGACACCTGTTATCTTTCAGTCATTCGGTTTAGTCGATCAGGCACCAGCTCAAATTATTGAATCTTATCAGACTATCGCTGCCAACACCGATCGCTTTATTGGTTTTGAACTGACCAAAGATCTCGCTCCCTTCGGATCAGTTTACGATTTGGAAACCTATGCGGCTTTGATGGAAATTCCGCAGTGTATCGGAGCCAAACAATCGTCCTTCCACCGCGAACCCGAATGGGAACGCCTACAGCTCCGCGACCAGAAACGCCCCGATTTCAAAGTATTCACAGGCAATGATTTCGGCATCGATATGGTACAGTACGGCAGTGACTACTTACTGGGACTGAGCACATTTGCCCCCGACTTGTTTGCAAAGCGAGACGCATATTGGGCTGCAGGCGACCCTGCGTTTTACGAGCTAAACGATCAATTACAGTACTTGGGGTACTTCACTTTTCGCGGCCCATCGCCAGCTTATAAACACTCGGCCGCACAGTTTCTGAAGCTGCGAGGCTGGACCAAAACCAATTTAACACATCCTGACAGCCCCACCAGGCCAGACAGCGATATTGAAGTCCTGCGAGAATTGGGACAGCGACTCAATGTCATAGATTAATCAAAAACTCCCCATTACCAAGATTCAGTAATGGGGAGTTGATTATTTTTCAGAGATTCAAGCCAAAAATAGTTTCTGAACTCTTTAGCAATCAGCCAAAGGTTCTTTCTTTTCAGTAATCACGGGAAGTTCCTGTGACTTCTCTGCGTTGATTTGAGTATATTCCTGCCATTTTTCTGGAACATTATCTTCATGGTAGATGGCTTCAACCGGGCATTCAGGAACGCATGCTTCACAGTCAATGCACTCATCCGGATTGATGTAAACCATTGAATCTGCTTCGTAGAAACACTCTACAGGGCAAACTACGACACAATCTGTATATTTGCAATTGAAGCAAGCCTCTGTAACCACGTGCGTCATGAGTTTTCCTTTCTGGACTTTACTCGTATGAAGTTTATAAGCGTCTAAAAATATTATAGGCTTCAAATATTTAAAAACTACCTGACAGGCATTATCAAACTAAAATCCAATAAACCTGGATAATTATTCTTTATATAGTCGATTTCGGAATGCCGTTTCAACCTTGAATTCGCGATTCCTGCTAGAACTCGCAAAAACAGGCGTTAAGACCACAAAACCTTGCGAAAATACTGGTAATGCTTCTACTATCGGCAATCTTTCGGGCAATCATTGGTCGATTGAGAAATAAGGGCTTACGATCAGATTGTGAGCTTTCAATCAACAACCTTGCAGAGTCTCGATTTTTCAGAACGACACATATTGACAGAATATGGTTCTCGACATAATCTACCGACAAAATTTCGAATCTCTGCTGAGGAAATCCATGATGGAAACAACTCAGCGTAAACGAACTAGATGCATCTTACCTGAAAACAAGGTGTACCAAATCTCTCAAAACTACCAGACTTACCTGTTTTTGAGCACGGAACTCCCTGATTTCACATAGCGAATGGAGTCGCTGAATGACGAAAGATACCCCCACCCCTGTTCCATTTATCAACCTTGTCGCCCAATATCAAAGAATTAAAGACGAAGTTCAGGAAACGGTCCTGAAAGTCTTTGAAGATCAAGCCTTCGTCTTAGGAGACGAAGTCGCTGAATTTGAATGCGATATCGCCGAATATTGTGATTCCCGAAATGCCATTGGTGTTGCATCCGGTACGGATGCACTGCTCTTAGCATTAATGGCATTGGAAATCGGCCCTGGTGATGAAGTGATTACCAGCCCGTTTACCTTCTTCGCCACCGGTAGCTCGATTGCTCGAGTGGGAGCGACACCGGTTTTTGCCGACATTGATCCTGTCAGCTATAACCTCTGCCCGGAATCGATTGAAAGTAAAATTACAGAACGAACGAAGGCGATCATGCCAGTCCATATTTTCGGACAATGCGCCGATATGGAACCGATCTGGAGAAATGCCGTTCGTAACGGAATTCCCGTGATTGAAGACGCGGCACAAGCCATCGGAGCAGAATACCGCGGACGACGCTCGGGAGTGCTGGGCACGCTCGGCTGCTTCAGTTTTTTCCCCACGAAAAATCTCGGAGGCGCCGGCGATGGAGGGCTCGTTACAACAGACGATCCCGACTTGGCTACAAGGATCAGACGTCTCAGAGTTCATGGAGACATCGGCGGTTATCAGCATACGGAAATCGGAATCAATAGCCGGCTTGATGCATTGCAAGCAGCCGTATTAAGGGTCAAGCTAAAGTATCTTGACCAGTGGACTATGGAACGTCAAGAAAATGCCAGACGCTATAATTCGCTCTTACGTCATTATCAGTTGCTGGATTGTGTCGAACCACCAACAGTCCTGCCTGATCGTCGGCACGTTTATAATCAATACAGTGTGCGCGTCAAAGGCGGACAACGGGATAAAGTGCTTCAAGACTTGCGAGAGAAGCACATTGGTTG
>JAJDEK010000060.1 GCA_029259875.1 Planctomycetaceae bacterium | reverse complement strand
TGGCTACCGGAAAACTGGGAAAGCCGAAAATGTGCTTCAACTGGGATGGTAAATTGGCTGACATGGTTTGTATTGGCGCCACCGGTGATTCAGGGATGTTAATTCAAATTGAAGGTATCGCCAGTCATGCGGGCGCTCATCCAGAACGGGGAGTCAGCGCCGCCGTCATCGCAGCACAGGCCATCGAAGATCTCTCGTCGAATGGTTGGCATGGACTGGTTATCAAAGGCAAGAATACCGGATCCAGTAATATTGGCGTTCTTGCTGGTGGCGCAGCCACAAATGTAGTCATGCCCGAACTTACAATTAAAGCGGAAGCGCGCAGCCATAACCCTCGCTTTCGACAAAAGATACTTGATGAATTCAAAAAAGCCTTCCAGCGAGCTGCAAAGTCCTTAAAAAACAGTGTCGGTAAACGAGGCACCGTTTCCTTCGAATCCTATTTGAAATATGATTCCTTTCGTCTTTCCGAAGAGGAACCAGCAGTTCAAACAGCAAAGCATGCCATACAAAAAATGGGCGGGCTACCCGAGTTAAGTATCGGCAATGGAGGCTTGGACGCCAACTGGATGGTCGCGCATGGATTTCCAACTGTGACTCTAGGATGTGGCCAGCAGGATATTCACACGACAGACGAAACATTAATGATTGATGAATATCTCAAAGCCTGCCAAATTGGGCTGCTTCTGGCTACAGCAACTGAAACCGACTGATCAACAAACCCGGTAACGCTAAGAAAAGATCCCTTTTGAATGAGTCATAAATCCCTTACCTTCAAAGAAACATGGAGTCATCTTCAAAGCCTGGTAAATCGCCATTTATCAGACTCACTTGACCTTTCAAGAGATTGCCCACCAATTCTTAGAGAGGCAATGTCTTACAGCTTGTCAGCCGGGGGAAAACGACTTCGCCCGATTTTGGTTCTGTTCAGTTGTGAAGCATGTGGCGGAGAATTGGAAGCGGCCTTACCTGCTGCTTGCGCCATTGAAATGGTGCACACATACTCCCTCATCCATGACGATTTGCCAGCGATGGATAACGATGATTTACGCAGAGGAATGCCCACCAGCCATATCAAATTTGGAGAAGCCAATGCCATCCTGGCGGGAGATGCTTTATTAACACTTGCTTTTGAAATTATGGCAAGTCAAATTAAGGTAAACTCTTGTGCTGCAGAATGTTGTGTTGACTTAGCTAGTGCAGTCGGTGCAGTGGGAATGGTAGGAGGACAAGTCGCAGATTTAGAGTCTGAGCATCAAAAAGACGCGACCTTGGAAATATTAGAGGCCATTCATCGCCGAAAGACAGGACGACTCATTTGTAGTGCACTCACAATAGGAGCCAGAATCGGTGGTGCGGATGCTATAACGCTGAGAAACCTGGAAAAATACGGCACTTGCATAGGATTGGCTTTCCAAATTACCGATGATCTACTTGATTTAACCGGTGATGAAGAAAAAATGGGAAAAGGCGTGCGAAAAGACGCCGAACACGGTAAATTAACCTACCCCTCCCTCATTGGCGTTGAAGAAAGTCGCCAACGTGCACAAAATTTGATTGATGAAGCGTGCCTCTCGATCGCCCCACTTGGGAGCCACGGCCAAAGATTGGAAGAACTGGCCCATTTTGTACTAGAACGAGACCATTGATGAAGATCGAAATTCTACCACGCATCAACTCACCGCTTGATATGAAAACATTGACCGGGGGTGAACTCGAAACACTGGCAGCAGAAATCCGTGAGGTTCTCTGCACGGTTGTTGAAGACCGCTCCGCGCATTTTGCGAGTAACCTGGGAGTTGTTGAACTTTGTATCGCCCTGCATATGGCGTATGACTTTACCCAGGATCGACTTATCTGGGATACGGGTCATCAAATTTATCCCCACAAATTAATTACAGGCCGCTACTCCGAAATTTCCACGATCCGCCGCAAAGGCGGTTTGATGGGTTATCCCAATCCGGAAGAAAGCGATTACGACCTGTTCATGACCGGACACGCGGGTGCCAGCGTTTCGACTGTACTGGGAATGAAAGCCGGTGATGATTTGACCGGTGAACCAAACCGCAAATCGGTGGCTGTCATTGGCGATGGAGCACTGCCTTCCGGTGTCGTCTTCGAGGCGATGAATAATGCGGCCGGCTTGAATAAAGACGTTCTCGTTATCCTCAACGATAACAAAATGGGGATCTGTCCGCGCGTAGGAGGCTTAGCGAAGTATCTCGATAAGGCCCGAGTAGCTCCGTTTTACAATGGTTTAAAACGAGATGTATCCTGGTTGCTGAATAAAGTCCCGGTTGTGGGCGAATCGATGGAACATACGCTGGGCAGTTTCAAGGAAGCCGTCAAAGGTTTCTTACACGGTGGAATGCTGTTTGAAGAAATGGGCTTTCGCTATATCGGCCCTGTAGATGGGCATAACATTGAAGAGCTTTCCGGTTATCTGCAGATGATCAAGAACATCAAAGGGCCTGTTTTATTGCATGTTTTAACTGAAAAAGGGCACGGCTTTGAACCAGCCACCAATGACCCTGTTTCCTTTCATGCCCCGGCTCCCTTCCAGCGTAATGAAGAAAACGAAATTGTCCCCATTGAAAAGCCGGGCAGTAGTTCTCCCAAATCATTTACGGATGTTATGAGTAGTTCCGTCTTTCAGGCAATGACTGAAAATGATCGAGTGGTTGTACTGACCGCGGCCATGTGTGCTGGAAACAAACTAGGCAAGATTCGTGATGGCTTCCCAGATCGATTTTTTGATACCGGAATTTGTGAAGCGCACGCCGTTGCCTTTGCCGGTGGTATGGCTAAAGCAGGGCTACGACCGATAGTTGATATCTACAGTACATTTCTGCAGCGCGGCTTCGATCACATTTTTCAAGAAGTGGCATTGCAGAACCTGCCTGTCACATTCTGCATGGACCGAGCTGGGATCGCCGGCGAAGATGGCCCCACTCATCATGGAGCATTTGATAACAGCTACATGAGATGCTTCCCGAATATGGTCTTAATGTCCCCCGGAGATGCTCAGGATGTCGAGCCGATGCTTGATTTTTCCCTGCAGCATACTGGGCCAACCGCCATTCGCTATCCCAAAGCGGCCGCTGATTCCGTCGAACGAACGATTGCTCCGGTCGAACTAGGCAAATCGGAAGTCTATGTCTGGGGCAAAGATGGAATGCTGATTGCATTCGGCTCCCTGTTCACTAATTGTATCCAGGCAGCGGAAAAACTCCGGGAAGAAGGCCTTGATGTTGGCGTGATCAACGCGCGCTTCGCCAAACCATTAGACGTCGACGTGATCCATCAGGCGATTCGGGAATCGGGCTTTGTGATTACGGTTGAAGAAGCTACACTTTGCGGCGGTTTTGGTTCAGCAGTTTTAGAATCTGCCAACGACGCAGGACTTAACACAAACCATCTCAGAAGACTTGGGATTCCTGACCGGTTTATCGAACACGGGAATCGTAACGAATTACTGGTCGATCTGGGACTAGATGTTGACGGAATTATTGCAACATCACGTGAAATGGTTCAGCAAACGAAAGTCGCAGTAAACGAATAAAATTCCTGCTTTCATTCTCCAATCAGTATGGACGCTTGATTTACGGAGCCTTCCGAATGTTTTCATTGAGTACTGTCATTCCTTCACGAGTACGATATTCTTGCTGTCTTACTGTCTCTCTGATTACAGTTTGTCTGTTATCAGGCACGCAATCAGTTTACGCAGAAACCTATGAGTTCTCTGAGCCGATCAAAGACTCACGCACTTACAAAGTGGATTCGACTATCAAGGTCGAAGGCCAACTGGAAACGGCAATTAAAACGGGCAAGGCGAGAACACTCAAACTCGACGTAGAGGGCAAGCTTCAATACCTCGAACGCAAATTGCCGGGAACCGGACGTGATGCAGAAGCACTCCGTTCCCTTCGCTACTATGAGCTGGCAACCGCAACAATTGATGTGCAAGGACAAAAAACATTTGCCCGTGGTCGAGATAAACATCGCATGATTGTCGCAGAAGGGAAGCCTGAAGGACTTTCCTTACATTCTCCGATTGGCCCGTTGATGCCATCAGAACTTGAATTGCTCAATTCTCCCGGAGACTGTCTGCCTGTGAGTGCATTGTTACCAAACTCCGATGTGGAAGTCGGAGAAACCTGGACTCCCGACCAATGGGTACTTCAGTCTCTGACGGGGCTCGAAGCAGTCTTGAAGTCAGAACTGACCTGTAAGTTGGAATCCGTTAAAGACGAATTGGCAGTGATCAGCTTTAAAGGAAACATTGAAGGTGCGACTGTTGGCGCGCAAACGGAAATTGCTGTCACCGGCAAATTTCAGTTCCGATTGAATGACCATTTCATCAGCCATTTGGAATTAGAACAAACTGAAGATCGTTCTGTGGGATCTGTCAGCCCCGGTATGAAAGTGACTGCCAAAGTAAACTGGGATCGAACCCTCGCAGCAGCTCCGGGACCACTCACAGATGAAGTTCTGGCAGCCATCCCTTTGGAAACAAAACCAGAATCCAAATTCCTGAGTTTCGAACCTCCCTGGAATATCCAACTGCTTCTCCCACGGGACTGGTATGTATTTCATCAAACGAATCAGGTTGCCGTCTTAAGGTTGCTCGACAAAGGCAGTCTGATTGCGCAAGCAAACATCTCAAAAATCGCTTCGGTCAAACCGGGTAGCCACACCTCAGAAGAGCAATTCCAGCAGGACATTCGCACTTCTCTGGGTGACAAGCTAATCAAAATTCTAAAAGCTGAAAATCTCGCTTCGGCAGATGGAAAGTATATTCATCGTGTCACCGTTGCTGGTAAAGCAAACGAAGTTCCCGTGCAATGGATTTATTATCTCTGTGCAGCTCCTTCTGGCAAACAAATTTCCTTTGTATTTACCGTGGATAATAAGTTGGTGGATCAGCTTAATAATCGAGATACCGACCTTGTGCTGAGCCTCAAATTTCTGGAAGCACAGCCAGCTCCCGTTCAGGCTGGACCAACTGAAGCCAGCGAGAGAAAGTGACGATTCGCGGCTTTGACCTGGAATTCAGTCTGTTAGGGAACCCCCTAAGTCATTCCTTGCCCACAAGATCCTTACAATCATTACATTTACCGGTCGAGATTCTCAACCGAATAAGAAATGTAAGGAACATTCCTCCTGTCTGTGAACTAAGCTTTAATAACTTAGCAGTCAAAAACCATCTTTGCGCATTGGTCATCACTGATCAATATCTTTTATCAACGCTTAGAATTTTATCTCCTTCGAGATAAAGAGTGGTTGCTTCCCAATCAGGAAGAGAAGCATTATGGCAATCTTATTAACATCACAGTTTTCATTCTCGAATGACGTTTTGATCTGTTTTGGCGCCGGATTACTCATTGCAGTCAGTATGGGTTTTGCTGCAGGTTATTTCGTCGGTAAGAGTGCACCCGCGCGCAATCTCCGTCGTGCGAAAAAACATATCCAGAACTGCTTTGAACATGTCAAAGAAGCCTTGGATACCGCTCAAGCTGCATGTGCATTGCTCGAAAAATTTCCTGGCATGATTCTCACAAAAGAACAGTCCAATGAGATCAGCAAGAAACGCGGTAATCTATTGGATCTGATTAACCGATTAGTTGAACGAAAAGTTTCGGATCAGGAACCAATTCTATTAGAAAAAAAACCAGCGAAGAAGAAAATTCAGGAATTCCCAGCAATGCAATGGGTATTTCAACCGGAACAAACACATTTAAAGCTACCGGAGGCCTCGGCTTTTGAAGCAAATCTGGAAATGATGTTACTGGCGGGTACCTCAACGGAATTGAACAGCGGCTTGCTGCTTGTGCAGATGAACCAATATGAGCAGTTTAAAGAACGCTTTGGAATCATGGCTCCCGTTAAGTTTATGAAAACCATTTCACGACTTATTTTGCACAAAGTAAGAGATGAAGACGTGATCTGTGTCTGGAAATCTGACACACTGGCGATTCTGCTGCCCGGCTTTTCAAGCAGTGACGGACAAACCAACGCCGAAATGATTCGGGATGCGATTCGACACCATCATTTTCGTTTGGAAACGACCAGCTCGGAAGTTGTTGTTACGGCCAGTCTCGCTTATATCACTTGTGTTCCCGGTGACTCAGCAGAGCTGATCTTGGACCGTGGATTACATGCATTAGCAAAATCACAGAAACAAGGCCGTAACCAACTGATCATTCAGGACAGTCACTCTTACAAGAATAAAGAGGCCGTTTGATTCTCAAACAGGCAACGCTGTTTCTCAAATCCGTAAAATAGTAATGTGTTAGGGCAACTGTTTTTCCGAAGGTGCCTTTTCCATTTGGCTGATCCACTTTTGAATCAGATCGACGGCTTCCTGATGCACAATTCGATTGCCAATATTGGGCATCCGCGCTGCTAAATCACTGGATTGTAAGCGGTGCATTAAAATGGATTTCTCTGGTTTGCCAGGAACAATATCATAACTTCGCCCCCCTGATCCCCTGCCCGCTGCAACTGGTGTTTTCCAGACACCAATTTTTGCAGGATCTACTTGTGACAAACGCAAATCCAAACCCGTTGTTCGCGCATTCCCTCCGGGACTATGACAGTGTGCACAATTCACTGACAAATAAGCGCGCACTCGTTCGTTCAAGCTCCCTGAATGCGGATCATCAAAGTCAGCCAGCGTCTCAATGATTTCTGGTTCGGGAGCGTCTTCAATGAGATCAGTTCTTTTCAGATAGGATAGTTGATTTTCTTCGCCATGTGCGTATTGGTAGAGACGATTCATGTTGGTTGCTACCGGGCCGACGGGAACATACTTGCCATGCTGACTATGACAACTGATACATTGATTCGCATTCGGCACCAGATGCTGTGTTGATCGCTGTTTCCCATCAGCATGGATCCAGGAAACATCGACTTCGCCCCCCCCTAA
>JAJDEK010000589.1 GCA_029259875.1 Planctomycetaceae bacterium | reverse complement strand
AATCCGGTAACCGGGTCCATCGAACAGGTTTCCAATTCTGTACCGAGTACGTTTTTGGCTTTTTTTTGATTCATCTTAAAACCGGTCAACCTCTCTATAAGCTTCAATGACAGCCATGTCACCTTTTTTACCAGGTTTGGAATTGCCATGTTCCATGCCGATAATTCCATCAAATCCTTTGGAATGGATATGCTTAAATACATTCAGGTAATTGATTTCACCCGTACCTGGTTCTTTCCGACCCGGATTATCACCTGACTGGAAGTAGCCAATTTCATCCCAGCAATTGTCGATGTTAACAATCAGATTTCCTTCGGTAATTTGCTGATGATAAATATCAAATAAAATTTTACAGGCCGGGCTGTTGACAGCTTTACAGATTGCGTATGCCTGAGGAGAACCTTGCAGGAAAACACCACCATGATTGGCATACCAGTTTAAAGGTTCGAGTACCATCACCATACCATGTGGTTCAAAAATATCAGCACAGCGTCTGAGTAATTCAATCACATTCGCAGTCTGATATCCTTCTGCCAGACGACCGCGAGGACCCTCATCGACATTACCGGGAACAACAGTCATCCACTTAGCGTTAACTCGTTTTGCGACTTCAACAGAGTCCTTAATATCTTTCAGAACCGCATTTTCGACATCTTTATCTTTGCGAGTAAATGTGAGCTTACCAATGGAACCGTGAGCCACAAAGACACCCATTTCCATGTTGAGCTTTTGCATGGTGTCTGCAATTTGCTGCTGGAGTTCTTTGGGTTTCTTTTTCATGCCGTTATCTTCCCAGGCAGTGAAACCCTGGTCAGCGGCGAATTTTAATTGATCTAGCGGGTCATTTCCGGCTGCGTTTTTAAACATGCCGAAGTGAGGGCCGTATTTCAAATGAAACGATTTTTTTTGATCCGCTTCAGCGGCCTGGGCGGCAGTCCCAACGAAGGTGGCAGCGCTGCCCGCTATTACACTGCTTTTGAGAAACTCTCGGCGTTGCATATAATTGACTCCTGTTGTGAAATTTATTTCCGATGATAGATTGGAAGACACTCATTCTAGTCAAAGCGCGCAGGGGATGCACCTGATTTATCTCGGAATCATTTCGAGTGAGCAAAAGTCGTTCACTCAGACTGAGATCGATGTAGTGCGAGGCAGAAAACTCAGTTGAATATCAACTTCCGGAGAGGCGAGGTAGCCGGATGATTACCAGAATTCCAATGCTGGCCAGAACAATGAGAGTTGCTTTGAGGGGCATTGAAAGTGGAGAAAAAAATAACGTCGCTGCAATGATGATGACGACGATTGAGATCGCTTGAATTTTTACACTCAGTCGAATGCCACCATCCTCCTGCCAGTCTTTCAAAACTTGTCCCAATATCGGAGAATGTAACAAGACGCGATTTAATCGAGGTGATGTTCGGATCAGAAAAAAACTGGTCAAGAGCAGGAAAGGAGTCGTGGGAAGTACCGGTAGTGCAACACCGAGAACTCCCAAAACAAAAAACATGAGTGCTAGAACGAGGTAAAGCACCTTTTTGAAGCCGGTTACTGTAGGCACAGACACTTCATCAAGAGTGTCCAAAAAAGCAGGGCGGATTTCATCAAACGCGATTCGTTCCAAGGTCACTCTGGGACTGCTGGAATCCTTCGAAAGTTTTTTTTGCGGTTGAGAATCTCTGATCATGAAGCTAAAGGTCTATATTGTTTGAGTAAAGAAATGAATAGAAAGATTTTAGCTGAATTCAGTCTTAGAACAAGATCGATCTTTCAATACTATGCTCTGAGGGAAATCCCGCAGATTGATCGAGGCCGAAAGCGATCTCGGTTTATCTCGAAGGTTGCATGCCGCCACGAATGGAACCTGCAGAAGTGTTTCCATAATTGTCTGCAAACAATGGGTCGAGAGGGCGGCTATTAGGAACTGACAACCAGACACGTAGCAGATGTCTCTTTAAACTTTCTTCATCAGCATCTTCAAACTCGTCGCGGCGGTGAAATGTTACCCAGTTGTTCAGGAAGAGAAGGTCACCTGCTTCCTGCCGAAATGTAACGTTCAACTTTGGTGATTCTGCCAGTGTTTCCAGTTGATTCATGGCAGCTTGTTGTGTTTGTGAGATCTCAGGCAGATCAGGAGAGGCATAAGCACGTTCGATAAGTACGCGTAAGAAACTGGCTGCAAAATGGCCTTCCTGAACTGAAAAAATGGGTTGTTGGCAGAACGGTTTTTGGTTTCCTGTATCAACATTATGACGCAGATAATAAAAGGGCTGCAGTAAAACCTTTGTCAATTCAGGCCAGTTGGCGCACATCTCATTAAACAGTGAAACGGAACTGACAAGTTGATTATTACCGCCGGAAACTGCGGGTTGGATACAGAGAAATCCGATGACATCGCAACGGTCAGTATGAAAGCTGAGCCGTTTGCGCGTGTTTGGTCCCCGTGCCTGGGCCTGTCCGACCTGATAGCCTTCGTCCCTGACATGAAATATTTTCTCTCCGTTGGCACTTTGAGAAACAGGCGTTCCCAGATGAATGGAGATTAACCAAAACAGACTCTCTAATTCTGATGGCGTATAGTTTTCGACAGGGAACCGCTTTAACTGACAGGCTCCCGATCCAAATTCCAGTTGGTGTTGAATTTGTTTTAAAATGGGATTCAAGTGCGGCAGAGGGAATCGTGCTTGGGAAATCTGATCGAACGTCAGTTTTTCTTTCGAAATTGTATCCAGCGCTTGCTCCAGATCTTGAAGCTGCCGTTCATTAAGATTTATCAACCAGTCATTTCTCTGAAACAACTCATTACCTTTCCAGGCTGCGGGAATCGAAAAAGGATCAGGCAGTTGATCATGAAGCTGTATATCGCTCACTCGTAGATTGCTCCTGTTTGATGTTATTGCTGAATCACCAATGTCGAATTGCATTGATCTTAGCAAAACAGATGCGAATAGTTGTTATAAATATATCATTCTGGATATAACTGGTGGACATATCAAGCTGATTCAAACTTAAACCGAAGCAAGAGTTGAGGTCCTATTTTACATGATAGAATATAATAATTATTTTGCTTACGGTTCAAATCTGCATCCAATGAGGTTAGAAGACCGCATTGGATCATGTGATATCATTGCAGTGGCCCGATTAGCGGGCGCGGAACTTCGTTTTCATAAAATAGGACTAGATCGCTCCGGAAAATGTGACATCGTATTTCAGCAGAATCTTTCAAAAGACATTTGGGGTGTCGTCTATCATATTTCAGAAGCACAAAAATGTCGACTTGATCAATACGAATCGCTGGGGCGGGGATATCAAATCCTGAATACCAATGTTTTAACTCAGCAGAATCAAACAATCAACGTGTTTACTTATCAAGCGATGCCTAAATACATCGATCCTTCACTCAGGCCCTTTGACTGGTATCATGAGTTAGTCTTACTGGGAGCACAATTTCACGGATTCCCAGAAAGTTATCTCGATGAATTGCAACAAGTTCCTATTGTGCCTGATTCTGACAAAAAAAGTATCAGCGCTCATCAAGGTCTATTGAATGACATGCGCGATACTTAGCAAACTAACTAATCGGAGAATCATTCGATGCCTGTTTCTGAAAATTAGATCCAGTTAGCGATAATTTCATAGATCACTTCTTCTTCCAGAGTCTCGTGTGCCAGAAGTTGGTCTACCAATTCTCCGATGGCAGACCAGTAAGCGTCATTCTGG
>JAJDEK010000588.1 GCA_029259875.1 Planctomycetaceae bacterium | reverse complement strand
TTAGCGCATCATTTTGACTCTCACCAACAGCAGTTTGATACCGGGAAACTGGGTATCTGGCTGTTTCTGGTCACGGAAGTGTTGTTCTTTAGCGGCTTATTTGGTTTTTATGCCGTCTATCGGTCATTGCATCCTGAAGTGTTTTTATATGCCAGTCAGTTTTTGGATACAACATTGGGGGCGGCCAACACGGTTGTGCTACTATTCAGTAGTTTGACGATGGCTTGGGGAGTCCGTTGTGCTCAACTAGGACAAACACGGGGACTCTTGGTTTGTCTGGTGACCACGCTTGCCTGTGCTGCGATCTTCTTGGGTGTGAAGTCGTTTGAGTATACAGAAAAAGCACATCACGGCCTCTTGTGGGCTGGTATGTATCAGAGCCCTGAACATCATGAGCATGCAGAAGAAGCTGGAGTACCTGCTGCGGATGGCGCAGAAACATCAGATCATGCACATGAAGTAGTGGCTGATCATAGTGATGATGCCTTGTTTGAGAAAACGAAGCACACACTTTCCTATATGACTTCAGTTTTATGGGCTGTGATTGTTCTTTCAGTCATCGGTTTTGGTGCACTGATTAAGAACCCCAATAAAAAGACACTAGCGACGGTTGCTGGGTGTGTTTTGGTTTCTGCGCTTGGTATGCAACTCGGTGCGTATGCCAGTATTGGCTATCACCATTTTGGACATGCAGCGGAACCAACGGATCAAGAAATCGAAATGGCTGAAACTATTCCTGCAGAATATGCAAAGCAAAAAGATAAAATACCTGAGCCAGAACTGGCTGGTACTTTTTTTAGTGTGTATTTCTGTATGACTGGTTTGCATGCGATCCACATTATAGGTGGTATGATTGCCATTAGTTGGTTGATTGTGCGGACGATGCATGGCGCATTTACGACTTACTATTTTGGCGCTGTTGACTTTGTAGGCTTGTATTGGCACTTGGTTGACCTGATTTGGATCTATCTGTTCCCATTGTTGTACCTGATCAACTAGTGGCTGCTTTTGGTTCAATCAATTAAGAAACTTTTGAGCTTCGAACTTTTCAATAAAAGAGACGGAATAATTCATCATGTCAACTCATGCTGAAAATGAAACTCATTCAGACGACACTCAATCTTGTGACGTACACATTATGCCCGTCAAAGTTTTAGTGGGTGTTTTTCTCGTTCTGGTTGCTTTGACCATTCTTACAGTCGAAGCAGCCAAGGTTGATGTGGGACGAGCTGATGTCATTGTCTCGATGACGATTGCTACGATCAAGGCTTCGTTAGTTGTATTTATTTTTATGCACCTGTGGTACGATAAGCCTCTCAATCGAATTGCATTCTTTTTCTCAATCGTCTTTGCTGCCTTTTTTCTATGCATGATTTTGTTGGATTCGCATGCTTACGACGATTACGTTAAGGGATTTCAGCAGGACAAAGCTGCTAATGCTGTTGTGCCAGCTCCAGCTCCTACGCCAGCAAAGACACCAGCTCAAAAATAATGTTGAACTTGATCAAGTTCTCTGTGACAATAAGATTTAGTCTGCTTACTCTCCATACGATCGTTGTTAGTAAGTGCTTCTCGTTTTAGTACGATGGCAGGTCAGTATGTCCACTTTCCGGAGTCGAACTGTTCGAAATCGATTTGCGCTGTTATTCACTTCTCGGGATCGGCTAAGCCAAAGAGATTTTGGTCTGGCAATTTTCCTATTCAGTATAGCGGTTCTTTTTTTTGGTGGATTTATCGCTTATATTATTGTGCGTGCTAACTTAGCTCAGCATCATCAACCAGTGGCTCTCATAATCCCTCCACTCCTTTGGTTGAGTACGGCTCTGCTGTTTTTGGGAAGTATTTCTATTCATCGCGCTTTGTGCTTTGTCCGACAGGAAAAACAACAACAGTTTCGGAATTGTTTGAATCTTACGTTTCTTTTAGGTGGGGCGTTTTTTGTAATTCAAGCTTTGGGATTAGTTCATCTTTTACGCCAACACTCAGAGATTTTAGTTGGTGTCGAACATCTTAAAAACGCTTACAATTATCCCAGTAGCTATGGTGTGCTTTTTTCCTTTGTATTACTGCATGCAGCCCATTTTTTGATTGCCTTTGGTCTTCTGGGATTAATCATCTTTAGAGCGTATCTCAATCAGTATGATCATGAATATCACTGGGGAGTCCATGCTTGCTCGGTGGTATGGCATTTCCTCGGAGTACTCTGGATGATTATGTTACTGCTTTTCTGCTTTGTTGGATAAGTTGTTTCTCAATGGAGCTTTAAGACTTATTCGTTCACTTTGCTCGGGCTGATTTCACACAGCAACCAACAGTGAACGGGTCACAGAAAATGGAGTATTCGGGATGATCGTATCACGAGAGAGTGTTTCGCTATTTCCTCAGGCTTATTGCTTTTAGTAATATAAGAGTCTAAAGGTTTCGCTTTCTGAGATGATATTTCAGAAAACTCCGGTTTCTTTTTTTGTCTGTTGCGATGTACCACTCTTCAAGTCAAATCGAATCTCAAACTGAGGAGGTGGAAGGCCGTTCCAACCTATTTCGTATGGTGTTAGAGTCTGTTGTATCACTGGCGATTGCAGTGATCCTCTTCAGGACGTTTCAGGCGGAAGGGTACATGATTTCGACGGGATCAATGGCACCTTCTTTGTTGGGTTATCATAAACAAGTGATTTGTCCTCGATGTCATTTTTCATTCACTTATGGTGTGGCATATGACGAGTCTGTTTCAGGGAACCGATTTCAGGCACAAGGGCTTCCAGGTGCTGAATCATTTCATCGGTCCGGTCAATATGCGACATGCCCAAACTGCAGCACGCACTCGATAGATTTAGCCAATGTTCCACGAAACGAAGGTGACCAGCTTCTTGTTTTCAAACATGCTTATTATCTGAAACCACCACAGCGTTGGAGTGCTGTTGTATTCCAGAATCCAATGAAACCAACACAGGCATATGTAAAAAGAGTGGTTGGTTTGCCGGGAGAATCAGTCCAAGTTAAAGGTGGAGATTTATATATCAATGGCAAAATTGAACGCAAGAACCTGAAAACACAACGTGCTGTTCGATTGCTGGTTTATGATCATCGCTACCGACCGGAAAAGGATGAATTCTTTCAACCCCGTTTGCTGCCTGCAGAGAGTGAGTCAGCACAGGATCAGAGCCCCAAGAGTCAACGTACTTGGTTCGCCAAAGATGATGGATTTATTTTTGACGCAAATGATGGCGATCCGCTGAGTGTTTCTGCTCAGAATGGATGGTCCTGGGTAAATTATCAACACTGGATGCGACAAGGTGGGCATTATGATACCTCGGTTTCGCTTGAAGAGTGGCCTACTGAGGTGGAAAAGCCAGAACCGGTTTTAGCGCGCATACGATATGATGAAGGGCAAAAAAAATTGAGTTGTAAAGGCTCAATGTCAGCAGAGGACTGTCATCGTTATCTGGATCAAACAGAAAGTGAGGAGTTCCGTTATGCAATTGCATTACTTTATGAAAAATCGCATGTGTCTCCCCTCTTTGATTATTATGGCTACAATACAGGGGTAGAGAATCAACAAGCGATTTCCATTCACGATGTCATGTTTGAATGCGATCTCAAAGTCAATTCTGGAGATGGTGAATTTTCAATCGAAATTGATGAGGGACATCATCGGTTTAGAAATGTTTTTGACGTTCAAGAAAGACGAGTCTCCCTATTTGTAGATGATCAAAAAAAGGCAATTCGTACAGGCAAGCTCCCTGGAGATTTTCAGTTGCAAACCGTTTCGCTTGAGATGTCTGTTATGGATCGCCAGGTTTTGTTAGCCATTGATGGTCAATTGGTTTACAAGCCACTTTTATATAGCGAGAACTCAACTCCGCGGAAAGAGATTCGAGTACCCGTTCGGTTTGGTGCCAATGGGGGGCATTTTCAAGTTACAAATTTAAAACTATATCGCGATATACACTACACACGTGGTAAAGCCCTGCATGGTGTCGATGAGCCTTATCAACTGGATCAGCAAAGCTATTTTGTACTCGGCGACAATAGCCCTGTTTCACTGGACAGCCGGAGTTGGTCAGATGGGAAAGTTGACTCTAAATACTTACTGGGAAAGCCTTTTATGGTTCATTTACCCTCACGTCAGGGTGAAGTGAAAATCGGAAATCATGTAGGTCATATGCGCATTCCAGATTTTTCCCGAATTCGTTATATTCAATGATGTTAATACCGTTCTATTTGCGAAAAATTTCCTAGATTTCATAAAAGATTTTCATAAATCGATCCTTACAGCGAATAACTGGGTCTGACTGGAATAATCAGCCGTAGGTTCAAGCTGTCACTGAATTTTTGATAGGCGTCTGAGATGGCAAAAAAAACTGAAAAAGCGAAATCAAAAAAACTTCCGACTGAGCAAGTCGAAAAAAACAAGACTGAGGATGATAAAGCCCGCGCCCGCGGTCGACATAATGAAATTCGTGATACGTTAGAGTCGATTATCATTGCGCTGGTATTTGCTTTTGTATTTCGTGCTTATTCAGCAGAAGCGTTTGTGATTCCGACTGGATCAATGGCACCAACGTTATATGGTCGCCATAAAGAATTGAGTTGTGCGGAGTGTGGTGTGAAATACGCTGTGGGTGCCAGTGATGAACTGATCGGAAAGTCTGGGTATTATGATTCAGATAAAAAAGTCACAGGAGCCTACTGTCCCAATTGTCGTTACTATACCGACCTTCGGAATGCGCCACCCTTCACAGGGGACCGGATTATCGTCAATAAATTTCCATTTGATTTTGGAAATCCTGATCGCTGGGATGTGATCGTCTTCAAGTACCCGGAAGAAGCACAGACGAATTATATTAAGCGGTTGGTAGGTTTGCCTGGAGAAGAAATTCAGATTTCCCGGGGAGATGTCTATGCCAGAAAAAATGAAAAGGAACCATTCCAGATTCTTCGTAAAGACAATTTGGATAAACAACTGTCAGTTCAACAATTGGTCTATGACGATGATTATCCACCCAGAGAGATCTTAAATTATGATTGGCCTGAGCGCTGGTCACCCATGGTTCAGATTACTCCCAATGAGACGAAGTTTCAGAATCTAAAGAAGTCTGCCTGGGAAATTGATACTGAAGCACGTGCTTATCAATTTCAAGGTAGTTCATTGACTTCAGATATCAGGAATCTTCAATGGTTGCGCTACCAGCATATTGTTCCGCGTCAATCAGAGTGGGCGCTACTTGAAGAAAACCCTGAGTTATTCAAGCAGACGATGCAATCTTCACGGCCTCAAGCACGTTTAATCAATGATTATACAGCCTACAATGATTATTCAGGTGGATTGTCAAAAGGGACTTTTAAGTATGATGCTGCTTTTTGGGTAGGTGATTTGACAGTCAGTTTTGATGTTGAAATTCAGACGGATGAAGGTGAATTCTTCGTCGAACTGATGCGGGGAGATCGTCACTATCGGGTGCGCTTTGATATCAAAACAGGTCAGGCAAAGTTGTATTATGTGGAAGATTTTCCTAATCCAGAGCCCGTTGAAGTTGAGCTGACAACGGTGGAGACAGTATTGAAAGGGAAGGGGTCGCATTCGGTAATGTTTGCCAATGTTGATCAAAGGCTCTGTTTATGGATTGATGGTTCAGAAGTGAGTTTGGAAAACAAAACAGAATATCAGCCGCCGGTTTCCCCTGCACCTCGAGATGGCGATCTTGCTCCCGTCGGAATTGCGGGGCTCAAAGTTGATTTTGTCGTTTCTCATTTATTCTTGCAGCGTGATATTTATTATCGCTCTGTTGAATACTACCAGAATCAGGAATACTCTGGTAATCGGTCACACCTGTGGGAATTACTTTGGGATCCGGCAGCTTGGAGTCGGCAGTATGAAGATCACCGTCAACAGGTTCGGTTTGAGAAAATGTCAGATAATGAATTCTTCGTACTGGGAGATAACTCAGCTCGCAGTGCGGATAGCCGTCTTTGGGATAATAAGCGAAAGGCCGAACGGCGGCATGCGGTTCCTCGCTCTGCTCTAGTTGGAAAAGCGTTTATGATTTATTGGCCGCATGGTATCCCGTTTTTGAATGATGGTCGTGGTTATTCACCTAATGTAGGACCATTGAAGAGATTTTTCTATCATCAGACTTCGCCAGGTTCCTATCCCAAAGACCCTTATGCCAAGCTATCAATGCCGTTTTACCCTAATTTTTCTAGGATGAAACGAATTCGATAGCAATCCGTTGGTTTCAAGAGATCTAGGGGAAATCGATATTTAGTAGAATCATCGATTTTACTAGAATGCTTCTAAAGCCCCAACGAGAGAATGATCGTCAAGGAGGACGTGTGCAATGGCATTGTTGGAATGTGTTGGTCTGGTAAAAGATTATCCTGGGAAACGCGCCGTTGACGGTGTCGATTTTTATGTGGAACGCGGCGAAATTGTGGGGCTCTTAGGACCTAACGGAGCCGGTAAGACAACGACCTTTCGAATGGCATGCGGGATGGTTGCTCCTACCAAGGGACGCGTTTATCTTGAAGAAACAGATGTTACTTCTTGGCCGATGTATAAACGGGCTCGACAGGGAATGGGATACTTGCCACAGGATGAAAGTGTCTTTGTAAAACTTTCGATCGAACAGAATATCTATGCGATACTCGAATTTCTTGATTTGAATCGCAAGCAAAGACGCGAGACTGTAGATCACTTACTTGATCAATTTGGACTAACTACAAAACGAAAGCAGATCGCGTCTACGCTTTCTGGCGGTGAAAGACGACGTTTAGAGATTGCCCGTTGTCTAGCAAGTTCTCCTGAGTTGATTTTGCTGGATGAACCGTTCACGGGAATTGATCCGGTAACGATTCATGATATTCAGGACATCATTGCTGATTTGCGTGACAGTGGTATTTCAATTTTGTTGACTGACCATCGAGAACGTGAAACGTTAACCATTACAGATCGCAGCTATATTATTAGTGCTGGTCAAGTCTTGGTAAGTGGAGATGCGGAAACCGTTCTTAGTGATGAATCAGCTCAGGCGTTATACTTTGGTAAACGCTTCGATAAAGGATCGATTATTGAAGGGCGTGAAGCCTTTGGTACACGCAGTTCAGAGCGAGACGCCGCTTAAGACTCATCTAGGTAACGTCCTGGTTGCCATTGAATGGCGGCTCTTCCGATGCACATGGAATCTGTCAGACGGTTCATACAGATCCCTGCAGCCGGTAGGAGAATGACATCACCATCATTTACCGGATCATAACCATTCGCGTAAACTACTTCTTCAAGACGTGCCAGGATGGTAGGAATCGTTGAAGAAATGGAATTACCATAGAAAGGCAGGTTGTTGAGGTAGTCAGCAGTAATCGGGATTTGGCGTGCTGCCGCAATCATTGCTTTTAATAATTTTCCGCTCGGTTGGTGTGGGGCAATCAAGATACGGTCTGCTTGCCCTGCAACTTGTTCATATGATTTCAAGCAGGCTTCCAGCATCAGATCGACGCCGTTCAGGAAAACGGACTCACCGTCCATGTGCATCACAAGTTTGTGTTCCGGTCGCCCGCGGAAATCAAACATATCTCCTTGCTCGGTCCAGAATAAAGGGACCTCTTGTTTGCGGCGCTCTGCAGGAATGTATTCTGTTGATGTTTCCACATGTAACAAAGAATGACCAGGGCCTCGCCAAAGCGTAGTCCCGGTAGCTCCCGCTGATACGATTCCACAAAATGCTTTATCAGACGAATCATGCCAATGCTCAGGAGTTTCCACAGTCAGCAGAGGAATGTGTACGCCCGCAGGTAGATTTTCCAATAGTTGGGCGGCTCGATTCAGGAGTTCAACAAAGCCGACACATCCATAATTTAACGCAATAAATTTCTCAGAAGGAACTCTCAGTATATTTGAAAGTTCGTCACATAATTGCCGGGCAGAATCATGATTCGTGTGAGAATGACACAGCATAATTGCCGGACAGTCTACCCAATCAAATCCAACCGTCAGCTGTAATTTTTCTGCAATGGCAGCGGCAATATCAATCGCTGAGAGCTGAGGTTGCAATAGTCGGCGAGTTTCAATGCCAGTCGAGCGACTGATTGCTTTGACACTGGAAAAACCATCAGTTATGCCCTGATGTGACAGCGCATAGACACGATCATTGTCCAATAGTTCGAAAAGGTCATCATGATCTGCCAGATCTACTATTTCTGTAAGTGCAAATCCAGTATTCTGCATAAAGTAATCCCAACCTAATTATTGCAGAAAGGGAATCCATAGCCCCGCAATCGTCTGAGTATGTGCAAGATGCGCCTAAAGTGCAATTGAATATGGATAAATTTTTAATAAGTCAAATGATAATCGCTTGGGATGAAGAGCTCTGGCATGATTTGCTTGAATGAATTTAGAGTCAAGCGGTCTGGCAAGTTAAAGATTCCAGGAAAGTAGTGCCAATATGGTCATTAAAGCTCCCATAATAATAATGGCAGTGAAGAAAAAACGTATC
>JAJDEK010000587.1 GCA_029259875.1 Planctomycetaceae bacterium | reverse complement strand
CTTTCATCATCCTGATCTAATCCTGATGGGCTCTGCCGACGTGGAATAAAATATTCCAACCCCATTCGTAATTTTCCCCAAGGACTCAACAGCGGCGTCTTTAACATTGGTCCGATGCGTGATGGCGTCATCAACTCGAAGCCCAGTGGAACCGGAACAGGCTGGCCATCTTTGAGAATCAGAGCACCTCGGTATTTTGGATTGGTCTTAATCAGTTCCTCTTCCAATCCAAGGCGTTTACAGAGTTCGAGGGCCGCTGGTTTATTGGTGATAAACATGTCGGCGCCAGTGTCGATCAAATAATCTTTTTGATCAATCGTGCCGATCCAACCTCCGGCGGCTGGTTGAGATTCAAAGACTGTGACTTCAATTGACTGCTCACACTCATCGGCAAGTTCCAACAAACGATGCGCGGCAGACAAACCAGTAATGCCTCCCCCGATGACCGCGATCCGTTTGTTTTGTGCTGAATGTTGAGGAGGTTGATTCATACGTTTGATCGATTAAAACACGCGGAAGTTAAGAGTGCACCGAAGCTTTTACCTGCTCCCTAATTCGTGAACGATTTCTACAAGCGCTTTCACATTGTCGGGGTTCATATCCGGCATCACACCATGGCCGAGATTAAAGATATGTCCGTTACGACCGGCGGCCGCATCAATCACAGATTTAGCTTTTTCTTTGAGTACCGGAATATCTGCATACAGGGAAATCGGATCGAGGTTTCCTTGCACGGCAACATCATCGCCCAATATCTCCCAGGCATCTTTGAGATTGATCCGCCAATCGACACCAAACACCTGCCCGCCGGTTTGACGTTGCAATGGTAATAGCGCTGGATTACCAGTAAGAAAATTGATCACAGGCGCATCGTCTTGAACTCCTGCGACGAGTTTTGCTGTGTAGGGTAGCACATATTTCTGATAGTCTTCCGGAGAGAGACAACCGGCCCAGCTATCGAAAATTTGAACGGCCTGACAACCGGCTTCGATTTGACGCCGCAGATAGACAACGAGGTTATCAACAAAGCGGCTCATCAACGCATGCCAGGCACCCGGGTCGTTATACATCATCTGCTTGGTGCGACGGTAATTCTTGGAACTTCCCCCTTCGATCGCATAACTGGCTAACGTAAACGGACAGCCTGCAAAACCGAGCAGGGGAATATCTGCGGGCAAATCGGCCCGGATCAATTTGACTGCCTCAAACACAAAATCGAGACAATTCATGTCGGCGATATCCGTCAGTCGATCAACCTGCGAAGCTTCTTCAATCGGATTGTGAATGACGGGGCCTTCCCCTTTGAGATATTCCAAATCTAAGCCCATCGGTTCCAGAATCGGCAATAGATCAGCAAAGAGAATTGCAGCATCGACGCCGAGTACTCGCTGTGCAGTGAGTGTCACTTCCGCTGCCAGAGCAGGGGTTTTACAAAGTTCAATGAAAGTCGTTTTACTGCGGACGGCCATGTATTCAGGCAGATATCGCCCCGCCTGTCGCATAATCCAAATCGGTGTTGTGTCTACGGGCTCGCGACGAACCGCTTTCATAAAACGACTATTTTGATAGCTGGGTGTATCAGCCATTTGAGCATCCATTTATTATTCTTTCAGCTACGACTTTGATAAGTGATCATTGTGAAAAGTATTTTAGCAGGAATTGAAGAGGACTGAAATTCTGGAGAGACCGGATTCCCGGAAACAATGAGATGCTGAATCCCAAATCAACGTTTTTGGGCTAAGATTTCAGGAGCCACTTGAAGTGCGTTTTTTACAAGGGGCCCCATTTTGGGGGGACTGGCTTCAAAATCGACGGAAAGGCCTCCCTGTTGTAATGCTTCCGAGCAGGCGGGACCGACAGAAGCTATCATGGCTTGCGAAGCTGCTTGCAGCCACTTTTCACTGACCTGTTCTACTGCTGCGATCTGCAAGACATGTGAGATTTGTTGGGCGCTGGTAAACATCAGCACGTCGAATTCTCCTCGAATCGTGGCATGGACTGCGTTTCGCAAACCACTCAAATCCTGTGGCAGAGCCCAGCGATAGACTGGCACTGGCAGCACTTGTGCGCCACGTGCGTGCAACGCATCATAAAATTCCTGCACTGGTTTTCCATATTCTTGAATGGCAATCCGCTTGTCTGTCACCGAAAAATCCTGTTGATCCCAAACCGAGATAATCTCATGCCAGGTATTCGGCTCGGGAGCCGAGTAATGAATGGGGACTTCCCACTTTCGCAAGACGACTGTCGGTTTCGGACCGCGGACTGTGACCGTGATATTTCGTAGTGCTTCCAGAAACTGTTCACGCGGATAATCAATCTCCGCGGCATTCATCAATGCAGTCGCACCAACGCCTGTTAAAAAAACAATGACGTCAATTTCATTACGAAATAATTTTTCGCAGAATGCCTTTACTTGCGCGTTGTTTTCTAACGGAATTTCATCCATTGAATGTACGAGGGTTGGAACCGCCTGATTTCGTTCGATTAAGGCCCGCATCGCTTCGCGCTTTCGACTTTCGAAACTGCAAACGCGTAATCCTGAAGTATTCATAATAAACGTATTACCATAGGTAAAATGATCAGCAAACAGAAACTCTGATTATAGAGCGATCATAAAAACCGGAGAATGGTGGAACGCAGCATTTATTTCAGAGAACTGTTTTTTGTAGCTTTGGACAGAAATATTCTCTGTGTAGGCA
>JAJDEK010000586.1 GCA_029259875.1 Planctomycetaceae bacterium | reverse complement strand
CATTGAATATTTGAAATGAGTTGATTTCAGATTAGACGCTTATTATGACAAA
Organism: Planctomycetaceae bacterium; assembly: GCA_029259875.1. Lineage (GTDB taxonomy): Bacteria > Planctomycetota > Planctomycetia > Planctomycetales > Planctomycetaceae > Gimesia. The sequence continues at coordinate 4,009 of JAJDEK010000586.1, read as the reverse complement.
TTTGGAGAAAGATACAAAATCAATTCTTCATACTGGTGACAAAAAATGAACATAAACACACATTTAATGCTCACAATACAAATCAGATGCCCCTAGACTTGAAATAGTCCACTGGAATGTGTGAAGATTACGGCTTGAAGACCTGCAGTTACCATAGATACCTCACGCGTTTTGCTCCGGTTTCAAGAAATGCTGCGGGAACAGTTAGTATCTTCACGCGTGGATTTTACGTCTCTTCACAAGATCTTTGTTAGCAATCTTTATGTTCCGAGTCTTAGGCAACACTGTTGTCCGCTATTGGCAAATCTTTCTTACTTGCTGGGTTTTGGCATTAGTAGGAATCTCGTATGCCGCACCCGAATGGTCAACAGTAGTACAAAATGGAGAATTCGCATTTCTGCCCGGGGACTCTCCCAGTCTCTTGGGCGAAAAGTTGTTCAAACGCGCCTTTCCCGACGATCTACTCGCCAGCAGTATCGTCATCGTTGTTCGCCGTGAACATGGGGACCAGGGATTAACTGCTGAAGACCTCAATTTCATTGAGGAAGATCTCAAACCGCGACTCGAAGAGATTGCAGAAAGTGAGGGAGGCTACGCAACCAAGGATGATGGCTCTGGTATTCCTGAAAAGACGTCTAACATTTCGCGTATTCGTACTTATACAGACAAATCCATCGGCGATTTGCTACAAAGTGAAGATAACAAAGCCTCGCTGGTAATTGTCGAACTCTCGACAGAATTTCTCGACCAAAGTAATGCAAAAACGGTCGCGAATATTGAACACTTAATTCAAAAAGATGACGAATTCAAAAAGGAAATCGAGCCAGGCTTAGACATCACCCTCAGCGGTATTGCGACAGTTGGTCGCGATATGATGCGCGCTGCAAATCAGAGCGCGGAAGCCACAGAACTCTGGACTGTTTTATTAGTCGTTCTTTTACTCATTATCATTTATCGTGCTCCGATCCTGGCGTTGATTCCTTTACTCACAGTCTTTGTTTCCGTAAAGATTGCCCTTTCGGTTCTTGCGATACTAGGAGACTGGGGCTATGTCGGACTCTTTTCCGGAATTGAAGTGTATGTGACGGTCATTCTCTACGGCGCGGGAGTCGATTACTGCCTGTTCTTGATTGCCCGGCACCGGGAAGAACTCGATAAGGAATGCACCTTTAAAGAAGCGATTTCCAACTCCATCGCCACTGTGGGAGCTGCATTGGCAGCCAGTGCAGGAACGACCATGTGTGGAATCGGAATGATGGTTTTCGCACAGTTCGGCAAGTTCCAACAGGCGGGCATTGCCATGTCATTGAGCCTGTTTTTTGTACTCATCGCCTCGCTAACACTCACTCCTGCCCTGCTCTGCCTGGCCGGACGATTCGCCTATTGGCCACAATCTTTCAATGAACGGGTCACCATTTCTGCGGGCTGGCTCACCCCTTCCAGTGTCATGGCACGACTCATGCAACGCAATTGGGCGGGCTCTGTCTGGGAATCAGTCTCTGAAGCCTTACTCAAAAGTCCTGGCAAAATCTGGCTCACGACATTTCTGGTTCTGTGTCCGTTCGCTCTGATCAGTCTCGCCTGTTATGGAAATTTGAGTTATGGCTTACTTTCAGAACTTCCCAGCGAAGACCCCAGTGTTGTGGGAACCAAAGCAGTCCAAGGGCACTATCCGGCAGGCGCCACCGGACCGCTCACCTTATTATTTCAAAACCCGAATATCGATTTTTCGAATTCCCAGGGTCGCGAAGCAATCGAAACGCTCACAGAGGCATTGCTGAGCCAAAAAGAAGCTCTGGGCATCGCAGATATTCGCAATATGATCAAGCCGTTTGGTATTGATGCTGAAGATGAAATGGAAAAAGCCAAAGATCTACGGGGCATGGCAAAATTAAAAGCCATCAGCCGCATCAAGGTCATCAAAAACTATTACGTCAGTTTAGAACCAGATCTCGAAAACCATGTGACACGGATGGACCTTGTACTCGAAAAGGATCCCTTCTCACATGACAGCATGATGCAACTTGAACGCGTGGAGGCTGCCGTCAGCAAATCACTTCCGAAAGATTTGCGCAATGATACAAAACTCTTTTATATTGGTGCCACCGCCAGCATCAGCGACTTAAAAGAAGTGACAGACGAAGATCAAGCCCGCATCGACATTCTAGTACTTGGTAGTGTGTTTCTCATTCTGGTGATCTTGCTAAGACGTCCTGCGATTTGTGCCTATCTGATTGTCAGTGTCTTTTTCAGCTATCTGGTCACCTTGGGAGTCACATTTACTGTCTTCTGGGCACTCGACCCGGAAAACTTTGCTGGACTGGACTGGAAAGTTCCCATGTTTCTCTTCACGATCCTGATTGCCGTCGGCGAAGACTACAATATTTACCTCATTACCCGTATTGATGAGGAACAAAAAACAAAAGGTCCTGTAGAAGGTGTGATTTCTGCCCTGAAGAAAACGGGCGGTATTATCTCCAGTTGCGGAATCATTATGGCAGGGACATTTTCTTCGTTAATGGCAGGCACCCTGGTTGGAATGCAGCAACTCGGATTTGCACTTGCGTTTGGAGTGCTGCTGGATACGTTTATCATCAGACCGATTATTGTTCCCGCATACCTCATCATGCTGTATCGCGGCTACTTCGGTTCCTGGGGGAAATATCTCGGAGCCGCCCAGTTCCTGGAAGCAAAACCGCAACACGAACTTGATTCAACCCACGTGAAATAACGAATCCGACTGCGGGATCATTTGACCTAGCGGGGCGTATGAATGATCATCTCGGGCAACGCAGCCGAACGGGAACCACTCACCGGCGGATTATCTGCAGGACGAAACGTAAAGACCGCAGAGAACTTTGGTTGATCAGAATAATTACGGGTAGCTGCATGAAATGTACGGCTGTGGAATAACAAAACATCTCCTGGACGTAATTCCGCAGAGACACTCGTATTAATCAACTCTTGATTCTCTGGTGCGTCTGGTCTCAGAAAAATACGATCATCCAGACGATGCGGTTCAAATTCCATCCGATGCGTTCCGGGGATGACTTTTAAGCATCCGTTGTCCAAATTTTCTTCTCCCAGAGCAACCCAGACACTAATCAATTCTTTCCGCTCGAAAGACCAGAAACGAATATCCTGATGCCACATCGTATCGCTACTGAATTCGGGTTGCTTGGTCATAATACAATTATGATGAGCCATCGGCATCACATAATCGGGCCCCAATAATTGGGCGAGCCGTCCCACCAATGCAGGATGACTTACCAAATCGGTAAAGCACATGCCGCGAGTATGTGCCTGCTTTAACCGCCTGACAGTTTCCCCGCCCATCACATTCCGAGAGGGAGGCGAGCCCGGGTATTCCACATCGGCTTCATACTCCACTGGTTCGACCACATTGGCCAACCCCTCTTTCGTCGCCGCCAGCATCTCCTGCCTTAAAGACTCCGGGCAAAGATTCCGCAGAATCAGATAACCGTCGTTTTCGAATTTTGCGACTTCTTCCGAAGTCAACAGATCATTCGTAATAGATCGTGAAGATGAAGACATTGATTGATACTCTAATTATATAAAACCCAAGCCGGAACCAAATCCAATAACACATTCACCGGCTTGACACACCCGCATATAATACAGTTCGCGCTGGAAAAATTAAAGGAAACACTTTGTTTCAGGTTGGCAAGACAAAAAATCGTTACTAATAGCAAAGTAAGTCATGAGAACGACTTAACCTCACTCAAAATGAACTCGAGTTTCAGATCAAAGTCAGTTGACCAAAACACTTAAACATCCAGATCTTGATACACGGCAGACTTAGTCTCAGCCCACTTTGCCCGATATCGTTCCGTCGATTTGCTTAATAGAAAAACAGGACCGTACAACAATAGATAAGGCACCCAGCCAAACACCATCGTGAGGCCGGGAATCATATTGCCTACCTGACCTGGAGCGATACTTCCCTGCCCTATTGCAATCATTGTGCCCCAAAAAACCAAGAACCCCA
>JAJDEK010000585.1 GCA_029259875.1 Planctomycetaceae bacterium | reverse complement strand
AACCGGAGCAAGTGCCGAGCTTATGATTTCGACATTCTTTTATCGAAATCCACGGCTATTGATTATGGCCTTGGTTTTAGTGGTTGCATCTGGCGTAGCTGCTTTTTATAACTCACCCCGACTCGAAGACCCCGTGCTCTCTAAGCGTGTGGCGGTTGTGAGCATCAGCTATCCGGGTGCGAATACGGATCGCGTTGATTCATTGGTCACAACGAAAATCGAGCAGGCAATTCGTAGTGTTGCAGAAATTAAAATGATTCAGTCACGCTCGCGACCTGGTGTCTCGCTGATCAAAGTGGAACTTCGCGATTCTGTCACAAATATCACAGAAGTCTGGTCGCGTGTACGAGATAAAATAGTACAAGCCGAATCGGAATTACCTGCGCAGGCATTTCCACCAGAGATTCGCATCGCTGAAATGAAATCCTATGCTGCGATGGTGGCGTTAACTGCACGTTCTGGAGACCCAGCGGATTCCTTCACACTGCGAAGGATCGCGTTTGATTTGCAGGCCAAAATCGACCGATTAGCGGGAACGGAAACGACACGAATTTATGGTGATCCGGGTGAAGAAGTTGTTGTTGAGGTGGATGTTGACAAACTTGCATCGACGGGGCTGACTGTTGGGGCATTGAGCCAGCAAATTGAACAGAGTCAACCTCGTCATCCAGCCGGAACTCTTAAGCAGGATCAAATCGAACGTCCCATTACTTACGGAGACCAGTTCGATTCATTAGCTGGTTTGAAAGAGACACTGATTAAACTGGGAAGAGGTGGTGAATCGATCAAGCTATCCGATCTGGCGAATGTGACAATACAAACCGAGTCGAAGCCAACAAATGCAGCGATGATTGATGGGCAAGACGCAATCGTGATATGCGCCTATGTGCGTGATGACTTTCGCGTTGATCGTTGGTCAAACAGTCTCGATCGTGTATTGTTCGATTTAAAAAAACAACTACCAGAAAATGTCGGACTAGATGTGATCTTTTCTCAGCGACCGTTTGTTGAACTTCGCATGGAAGAACTACTTAGTAATCTGCTACTGGGGATGCTTGCAGTGATGATTGTCATCATTGTGATGATGGATTGGCGTAGTGCAACAGTCATCGGATTGGCATTACCACTGACAGCGCTGATCGTGCTCGCTGGGTTACGGCTATTAAAAATTCCGATTCACCAGATGTCGATTACAGGATTAGTGATCGCGCTGGGATTGTTGATTGATAACGCAATCGTGATGGTCGACGAGTGTCGGCAACGCATGCGATCCGGTTTACCAATTTCGACTGCGATCGATCGAGCCGTGAAGCATTTAGCAATGCCATTACTGTGCTCAACGCTGACCACGACACTTGCATTTTTGCCAATTGCAATGTTACCCGGCCCACCTGGAGAATTTGTGGGCACGATTGCAGTGAGTGTGATTCTGGCAATTAATGCATCTTTACTGCTGGCCCTGACTGTCGTACCCGCTTTGATTGGGATGTTCTCTAGAAAACCTAATGAGAATACAGAGCAAACGAAGCAGGCAGCAGGATTGTCAATTCCTTTGTTTTCAAAAATGTATCGGCGTTCCATTTCCATCGTCTGTCAACACCCGCTATTAGGATTGTTAGTGGGGATCGGGTTACCAGTACTTGGGTTTGTTCAGGCGAGCCAATTACCGGAGCAGTTTTTTCCGGCTTCGGATCGCAACCAGATACAAATTGAGGTTGAACTACCAGTGGGTACCTCGCAAGCACAAACACGCAAAGTCATCAAATCATTGAACGAGCAAATCAAAAGCGAACCTGGAGTTCGTCATACGAACTGGTTTATTGGGGAAAGTGCTCCGAGTTTTTATTACAACATCGTACCCCGCCGACAACATGCGACATACTACGGGCAGGCGTTTATTGATCTCGAACCTGGTCTGAACACGCCTCGTTTTGTTCGTGATATGCAAACCAAGTTGAGCCAATCAAATCGTGATGCGCGTATTTTAGTCCGACAGCTGGAGCAGGGACCTCCCGTAGATGCCCCTATCGAGATTCTTTTAAAAGGACCAGACCTGCGAGTTTTGGAACAGCTAGGCACTGAATTGCGACAAACTTTGAGCGAAACCCCCGATGTGATTTATACTCGGTCCGATTTGGGAGAAGTGACGACGAGTTTGGAACTCGATTTTGACGAAGACAAATTGAATGCGACGGGGCTTTCTAAGTCCGACGTTGCCAGCCAGCTCTATACAGCATTAGAGGGTGTCGAAGCGGGCTCGATTCGGTATCGTGAATATGTAATTCCTGTAATCGTTCGTATTACCGATGCGGATGAATTGACTCTTGACCAATTGCAGGGTTTAACAATTCAGCCAACACGGCCTCGGATGTCAGAACGTGGAGAAATCATTACTTCCGAAGGCCCGCCATTGTCTGCGATTGCCAATTTTAAACTCGATGCAGACATCGCTACAATCACACGCATCAATGGTGAGAATACCAATGAATTGAAAGCGTACATTACCGCAGGCAAATTACCAGCGGTTGTTTTGGCTGATTTTCGTGCGCGTTTAAAACAATCTGGTTTTCAGCTTCCGGTCGGCTACACGATTGATTTTGCAGGAGAAACGGCGGCAAGAAATGAAGCGGTAACAAATTTGATTGCAGATGCTGTCATTTTAATTTCGCTGATGGTCTTAATCCTGGTGATCTCTTTTCGCTCTTTTCGAATCGCTTTTATTATTGCTTCAGTGGCTGGGTTAGCCGTTGGTTTAGGTCCGGCTGCGTTGTGGTATTTTGGCTATCCGTTTGGATTCATGGCGATTCTCGGCACGATGGGATTGATGGGGCTTGCCGTCAATGACTCGATTGTGGTGATGGCCGGCATTCGCGCTGATCCTGACGCAAGTCGTGGTGATGTAACAGCGATTGTGAATGTTGTAAATGGCTGCACTCGGCATGTGCTTTCAACCACGTTCACAACGATCGCTGGTTTCTTACCATTAATTCTCAGTGGTGGAGATTTTTGGCCACCGCTGGCGATCACCATTGCAGGTGGTGTGGGCGGAGCGACGCTCTTAGCTCTTTATTTTGTGCCTGCCGCTTATGTCATCTTGAGATCTCGCAATCGTTAATTCATGTACTCATGAAAAATTGGTTCAGATTTCTGAGAAACACCGATCTCTCTTTTTCGAGTCTGTTTCGCACTGATTCGTCTTTAATGTCAAAGAAATTTCTGATTTGATGTAACCTTATTGCTTGTGGCGGTAATAGCCTATATCTCGGAGGAATTATGGAGAAATCAGACAATACTGAACAATTCGTGCAGCAACTTACAGAAAATCAGAATCGGCTCTACGGGTACGTCTATTCTTTGCTGGGTGATCATAGTCGCGCGGAGGATGTTCTGCAGGAGACCAATTTGGTGCTGTGGCGAAAAATTGCGGAATATGACCAAACAAGACCTTTTTTGCCATGGGCGTTTGGGATTGTCCGATTTCAGGTGCTGGCGCAACTGCGTGATAAGCAGCGGGATCGGATGCTGCTGGATTCGAACTTGGCGGAAATGCTCAGCGACGAAGCTGTGCGGCAGTCTGAGCAGATTGACGACATTCGAGAAGCGTTACGACCTTGCCTGGGATTATTAACACCAACGAACCGTGAATTGATTGAAGAACGATATTTCCGTGCGACACCTGTTGCCGATATTGGTCAGGCCGCGAACCGATCTGTTTCTTCAGTAAAGGTTGCCTTATTGCGTATTCGACGACAATTGGCCGATTGTGTGCAGAAGCGCATGGCTGCGGAAGGTTAAATCATGAGTTCAGAATTCGAAGAACTGGAATCACTACTATTTGATTGGGAAGCAGGCACGCTTAACAATGAGGGATTTGATCGTATCCAGGAAATATTGAGTCAGGATGAGTCTGCTCGGTCATTTTTTCTTCAACAACAAATGATGAATGCGGCTTTGAAGCTGGAAGGCGATGCCGGACTCGCACAGCCTACAGTTGAAAATTCAATAAATGATGTAGTACGACCTGCAAAAACAGTGCGAAGTTCAACAGGCGGTGCATTTCGGTATCACTATTGGATCACCGCTACCGCCGTATTACTCATTTGCGTTTTAGTCGGACGCATTGTCTATCTGGAGTTTGCGACGGATTCTAACAAGCCTGGTGGAGTTGCAGGACCTGTTGATCTGAAATCGCAGTCAGAACGTGAAGAAGCCACATCGCACGGCGTTGCGATTGTCACTCGCTTGATGGATGTCACCTGGGGTGATGGTCAAGCTGCTATTGAGGTTGGTGATGCACTCCCGCCCGGACGTCTGGCAATCAAATCCGGATTTGCGCAGGTCGAGTTTTTCTGTGGTGCTACACTGATCATCGAAGGGCCAGCCGACTTGGAAATTCAATCTGAGACACTCGCACGCGTACGCAGTGGGCGACTCAGGGCACAGGTTCCCCCGGCGGCACGAGGTTTTTCGCTCGAAGTGGATGATATGAAAGTGGTCGATCTGGGAACGGAGTTCGGACTGTCTGTTTCTGCGGAAGGTGCCAACGTGCAGGTCTTTGATGGTGAAGTTGAGTTGCACCCAGCAGAAAATAAGAAGCAGCTTCTGACCGCAGGGCAGTCTCTTGTGCGTACGCCGGAAGGTATATTCGAGAAGTCTGAAATGACCCCAGAGCAATACCTCGATATTGCTACACTGGAGTCTCGTGCACAAGGGCAACGTACTGCCCGTTATGAGCAGTGGAAAGCCTGGTCCGAAAAATTGCGACACGACCCAAGACTGATTACTTACTTTGCATTTGACCAGAATGGAGGGTGGGAACGCAGACTCAAGTGTGATGTTCAACCGAAAAACAGCGAGTTGGATGGAGCCATTGTCGGTGCACGGTCTGTTCCAGGACGTTGGAAATCGAAACGAGCTTTAGAATTTAAGCAGCCCGGCGACCGTGTACGGGTACAGATTCCCGGCGAATTCAGTTCGCTGACGTTTGCCTGCTGGGTGCGAATTGACAGCCTCGACCGCTGGTACAACTCTCTCTTTCTGACAGACAATTACAATCAAGGTGAGCCCCACTGGCAGATTCTGGACAGTGGCCAAATCTACTTTTCGGTACGACCCAGCAAACGTGGTACAAAAGGAGCACCAGATCGTAAAGTGCTTTCCCCTCCGTTTTGGAAGCCGTCTCTCAGTGGAAAATGGTTACATCTGGCAACAACCTATGATGTAGAGGCTCAACGCACAACTCATTATCTGAATGGTGAAGTTTTACATTCAGAAAGTATCCCTGAATCACAACTAGTAAAAACAACGCGAATCGGCGCTGCGACCATCGGAAACTGGTCCATGTCAACGAAACCTGATGCACGTTTCGCTATCCGAAATCTCAATGGTCGTATCGACGAGTTAGCAATTTTTGCCGCAGCACTGACGGCAGAAGAAATCAAGGAGATGTATGACAATGGCAAGCCGTAAGTATCTTTCATTGATTGCCATCGTTAGTGGACTCTGTCTTGCATTGAATATGGCTACCTTGAGTCAGGCCGCGGAGCAGGGCACGAAACTGGATCAAGCTGCCGCAGAGCGTCTTTTCACACTTAAAGTTTTGCCTCTATTCAAAATCAAGTGCTTCGGCTGTCATGGCAATGATCCGAAAGATATCCGAGGCGACTATAACCTGATCACACGCGAAGGAATGCTCAAAGGCAGTGATCTGGAAGAACCGCCACTCGTTCCCGGCAATGCAAACAAGAGCCCGCTGTATCAGGCCGTTCTGTGGAATGGTTCTGAAATGCCACCTAAAGAAAATGATCGACTGACGAAGACCGAAACGGAATTTATCAGGCAGTGGATTGCCGCGGGAGCCCCGTGGCCGGATGCGAAGGCACAATTGGCGATTCAAAAGCAGGAATGGTCCGTTCGCGAAAATGAAGAGGGGATTATTGTCGATACGAGTGGAGGGTTGGCAGATGACTGGACCTATCGACGCTACCGGCCGGAAGACATCTGGGCATTCCAACCGCTGAAACAGATAGATGTAGGAAAGAGGAAGACCCGGGGACAACATCCGATCGACTTCTTCATTCAAAGAAAAATCGACGAAGCAGATATCAATGCGGCACCGCAGGCCGATGCGCAAACACTGATCCGTCGTGCGACCTACGATCTGACTGGTTTGCCTCCAAGTCTCAAAGATGTATCTCAATTTCGCAAGGCGTGGGAAAAGCATCCGCAACAGGCATGGGCTGACCTCATTGATCGATTATTGCAGAGCAATGCTTATGGGGAACGCTGGGCACAACATTGGCTGGATGTCGTGCGGTACTCCGATACGGCTGGTTTTTCGAATGACTACGAGCGATCCAATGCCTGGCGCTACCGCGACTATGTCATTCGATCTTTCAACAAGGACAAACCTTTTAACGAATTCGTTGTAGAGCAAATCGCGGGCGACGAACTTCGTCCCGACGATCCGGAAGCGATCATCGCAACAGGATTTCTACGAATGGGGCCTTGGGGAACGGCGATGATTCCACAAAAGGAACTCCGTCAGATTTATCTCGACGACCTGGTTCATAACGTAGGACAGTCGTTTCTTTCAATCCCCATGCGATGCTGTAAATGCCACGATCACAAGTTCGATCCAGTGCCCACGCGCGACTACTACAGTATGTACGCCGCCTTCGCGACAACTCAGCCGGCGGAGATGAATGTCGCTTTTTTGCCTGAGGAGAACCGCAACGGTTTCGCTGAAAAACGAAAGCTGGTTGCAGAACTCTTTGAGTACGCCAAAGCCGAACGCGACAAAGTGGTCAACAAACAGGAAGCGGCTGCGAAACAGTGGTACGCCGAACACAATCTGCCATACAAGAATGAGAGTGCGCGGAAAAAAGACCCCGAAGACAAAAAGCCACCGCGTCATGTTGGTCTGACGCCGGAAGAAAAAGGAATCAAAAAGGTTCGTGAACAAGATGTATGGATCTGGGAACGTCGCCTGGAACGCTACGAACCGATGGCCCAGGCTGTCTACAACGGACAGGATGACTATAAGAATGGCAGAAAGCTCCGTACTCCAAAGAAGATTAATCATCAATGGCGACCAGAGAATTTCATTCTCAGTGGCGGTTCTCTCGAAGCACCATCACAGCCTGTTTCGCCGGGTGTGCTGAGTGCAACTGGACTCGCCGTCAATTCACAAGCTGTGAATCCCCATCAACTCACGGACGACCTTCAAGGGCGTCGTCTTTCTCTGGCGCAGTGGATTGCGAGTGACAAGAACCCGCTTACCGCACGCTCGATTGTCAATCGAGTCTGGCAATACCACTTTGGTAAAGGCCTTGTAAAGACTGCGAACAACTTCGGCGCCAAAGGGGGTAAGCCGACTCATCCTGAGTTACTGGACTGGCTGACAGCCGACTTTATCAAACACGGTTGGAAATTGAAACGCCTGCATCGGCTGATCATGTCTTCTGACGCTTATCGTCGATCCAGCAAATCGCTGGATCCGAAGAAGCAGGCGACCATCGATGCCAACAATGAGTTGCTGGCATCGTTCCCGCCACGCCGACTCACGGCTGAAGAGTTGAGAGACAGCGCATTGCTCATTAGCGGAGAACTCAATCCGGAAATGGGTGGCGTCCCAATTATGCCTGAGATGAACATGGAAGTGGCGCTACAGCCGCGCATGATTCAGTTTTCGATTGCACCCGCGCATCAACCATCGCGTACTCCGGCTGAACGCAATCGTCGC
>JAJDEK010000584.1 GCA_029259875.1 Planctomycetaceae bacterium | reverse complement strand
CTGAGCGGAAACGTTTTCACCTTCTTGATCACGCCCTTGAACGATTGGCATTACTTGTTCATAGGCAAAACGCTGAGTGACTTTAATTACGGAGTTAGCAAATTCCGTATGTACGGGAATCCCCTCTGCCGTAAATTCGATGAACGCAGATTTGGTGAATCGCACTTGTCCTTCCTGCAAACTCGCCAACCCATTCGAAATCACCTCTGGTAACATTGGAATCACTCGACCAGGTAAATACACACTGGTGCCACGATTTTTTGCTTCACGGTCAAGCGTCGAACCTTCTTTGACAAAATGAGCCACATCTGCAATATGGACGCCTAACAACCAATGACCTTTTTCGTTTCGGCTTAAAGAAATTGCATCATCAAAATCACGCGCGTCTGCCGGATCGATCGTAACAATATCTTCTTGGGTGAGATCTCGTCGATCACCGAATTTTTTTTCATCAAACAAACTGGCTTGTTCGCGGGCAGCTTCGAGTACTTCCTCTGGGAAATCCATCGGAATCCCAAACTCATAAATAATCGAGAGTAGATCAACGCCCGGTTTCCCATGCGGACCAAGTACTTTCGAAATCACACCCTGACCAAGATAGTTCCTGGACGGAAACCGCAGGATGTCGATCACCACTTTGTCTTCTGCGAGCACTCCTTTTGCTCCTGGGTCACCCACATGAATCGGAGAATTAAAGATTTTGCCATCGACGTGGACATAACCTTCTCCCTGTGCTTCAAAATAAGTGCCAACAAAGGTGGTCGAAGCCCGCTCGATAATCTCTACGACCCGACCACAAATCTGGCCACCACTTCGTTTGCGGTTAATCACTGTCCCATAGACTTCATCACCCGTTTGAGCATCTCCCAAATCGCGTTCTGAAATATAAAGATCTCCCGCGTGACGTTGATCGTGGGCAATATCATCTGGCTTATGATGGGGAATCAGGTAGCCTGCACCAGAACCCGTTTTCTTGATCGTCCCTGCAATCCAGCCCTCTTTCTTGACGGGACGGATTAAGCCAGAGTCCGAAACCAGAATATCCTTTCTGGCACGCAGACTCTCCATTGCCTGCTCAAATTCCGAAGACGTTGATTTGGAGCCTCCCACTTTTTTCAGTAGCGATTTTTCACGCACAGGCGTATAACCGGGCCTGGTAACGTAATCGAGAATTTTCTTCTCATAATCGGACATCACCTTAATCCTCGGTCATTCCCTTAAATAATTTTCGCTGCAAGCGGGGCGAATAGGGGGTCCAGCTTGATGTTGAATTCAGATCATCATCAATGAACCGGGCGAATTCATTCACTTTGGCGTCTAAGTTGTCAAGATGATGCAACGCGATCGCTTCGGGAGTCATCGGCAACCGGGCACTACCAAATTCGTAAGTCCCATGATGGCTGACAATCATGTGTTTCAACCGCAGTTCGGCTTCGCGCGGAAAAGATTCTCCCGTCATTTCCTGATAGGCATTAATCTTTTCCGTCAACATTTCCACGCCAATGATCAAGTGCCCTAAGAGCTGGCCTTCGTCTGTATAAATGAACTCGTTTTCGTAACCGAGTTCACGAATTTTTCCGATATCATGCAAAAAGACACCCGCTAACAAAAGACTGATATCTACCTTCGGGTACAAGTCAGCCATACGTTGCGCGGTCTCCATTAAGTTAACCACATGCTCAATCAAGCCACCATAATAGGCATGGTGTGTTTTGACCCCGGCTGGGGCTTTGCAAAAATCTTCAATGAGTGCTTCATCAACGAGAAAGCACTCCATTAAAGTACGAATCTCATTGTTTTCGATGCCCAGCAAGATCTCTCGAAGTTGTGCCAATAGTTTTTGCACATCCTGCGACGCTTGAGGCTGAAATTCAGCAGGATCAAGATTCTCTGCAGAAACTGGTTCAATATAGGTTAAGATGACCTGTAACGTTCCCTGAAAAAGATGCACCTTGCCTTTGACCTGCACATAATTGCCTGCTTGAAAGTGCTGCATCCGTTCTTCGAGAACGTTCCACATTCGGGCGTTAACAACTCCTGTACAATCTCTTAAATCCGCTGACAAAAAAAGGCTGGCATTTCGATTTGCACGTAACTGCTTATCAACTAACAGGTAAACCTCATTTACCGTATCACCATCCTTCAATTGATTTATATATTTACGAGACATCTCGAATCGGCTTTCAGAATCACATTTAAAACGTTGTAATCGATCTTTAGTTTCTCTAAGAATCACAATAGAAAGATCTTAAGCCGTTCGATTCTACTCAACAAGTCCGACACTAGTCTGTTCTGAAAGTCTGTCCCATTTGCTTTTCGCTGCGCTTCTTTAAATCCAAAGAACAAAGTCACCTGGCTCGATGAAAATCAAACAACACATTTATAAACATAGACTTACGTCAATTTGAATAATTTCATTCGCTCCGATGCCGAACCTTTTGAATACGAATCTGTTCTGCTAGAATACGCGACCATCCACAGGGATGTCGTCCCAACAATTCCCTCAAACAAATAATAATTCACGTAAACACATTCTCATAAAACACTTAAGGAAATAACGTGCGCTGGACGAATACTCTGATTCCAACCATAAAAGAAGTGCCCGCTGACGCAGAAATTCCCAGTCACCAATTAATGTTACGGGCGGGACTGATTCGTCAATTGA
>JAJDEK010000583.1 GCA_029259875.1 Planctomycetaceae bacterium | reverse complement strand
CTTACTCTAAGTCACTTCCTAAGAGTCCGTTAACAGCAATTATTGCCGGTTTATCTGGATAGAGTTGATATTGTGTTTTATCGAAACATCGTAAATAACTGCAATACCAGTCGTTGTAACTCAGCTTAAACCGACTCAGAGCAACATCTTTTGTACACTCCACTAGTCTAAAACAAGAGGTATAGTAAAAATAGGTCGTCTGCCAAACTATCCCACTTCAAAAACAACCGGAAACTTTTCAGCGTGAACCCAAAATCGAAACAGCTGCAAGCTTTGACTTCTGATCAATCGAATGATGTTTTTCGTAAACGCATAGCTTCACAAATCAAATGCTTGTTTTTGACTAGTTTGATTTGGTTCGTTGGTGCCAGTCATTTCGTAAAAGCTGAAACAAATTATCCTGCCGCTACCACATCGAAAGCGGTAGTGAAATCGATCTCAGTGGATGAGCTAAAATCGCATGTCGAATTTCTTGCCAGCGACTCACTTGAGGGGAGAGAGGCTGGCTCGCAAGGTGGGCAAGCAGCTGGTACTTATATTCGTGGTTTGCTTCAAAAATATGGCATCAAACCGGGATTAGCTGATGAAGGGTATTTCCAGGAATTTCAGGGAGGGTTTCGAAATATTATCGGAATTATTCCAGGTAACGATCCTGAATTGAAAAAAGAGTACGTTGTCATAGGCGCCCATTACGACCATGTCGGATACGGAAAACCAAGTAATAGTCGAGGAGGGGTTGGCCAAATTCACAATGGTGCAGATGATAACGCCAGTGGTACTGCTGCACTTTTAGAAGTCATCCAGGCACTTTCACAACACAAAGGAGTTCCCGGACGCTCTTTGATGTTTGTGTTCTGGGATGCAGAAGAAATGGGATTGCTTGGTTCAAAACACTGGATGGACCACCCAAGCATTCCCCTCGACCAAGTTTCCATTTATCTCAATTTAGATATGGTTGGCCGTCTGAATGAAAAACCGCTGAATCTATTCGGCTCTAGGTCATCTAAAGGGTTGCGTTCTTTCGCAGTAAAATCGAATCACCGCGAAACGGGAGTTAAAATTCGGTTCAACAACGCAGTTCGACCAGACAGTGACCATTGGCCTTTTTACAAGAGAGGCATCCCTTTCCTGATGCTGCATACTGGAAAGCATGCTGACTATCACAGACCTGAAGACGATGCAAACAAAATAGATTATGCGGGAATACAAAAATGTGCGCAACTATTGGCACAGCTCGTACTCGATTTCTCACTTCAAAAGGAAAAACCAAAATATCGCAATGCTGATCGGGATATACTAGATGGAATCGATCAGCAAGCCAAAGTTGATTCGCCTGATCCACCGCGGCTGGGTGTGGCCTGGAACGCCGAAAAATATAAACAGGGCAATCTCCTGGTGACCCAGGTCTTGTCCAACACCCCTGCAGATAAAGCGGGGCTTAAAGTCGGTGATGAAATCGTCAAAGTTGATGGAAGATCTCCCCTAACTACGCCTGGGTTTGCGGCACTGATTCGAAGTGCTCCCTCAAAAGTCACCATGCAAGTTAAAAGAAAGCAGGAAGAAAAGCTTCTAGAAATTCCGGTAGAGTTAAAAGGACAACCAGTAAGACTGGGAATCGAATGGAAGACCGATGACTCCGAACCGACTGTTACCGTCATCTCCAATATTATTAAAGCATCATCCGCTGATCTGGCGGGACTCCAAATGAATGATCGAATTTATGAAATCGACGGGAAAACATTTGGGACAAGCGATGAATTCCGAAAGCTTGCCACCACGATGCCCTTGCCATTCACAGTATTGGTAGAGCGTGAAGGATTATTGAAAGAAATCACAATTCAGTCCACAAGATGAATTTTCCAGTCAATCATGTCTGGTGATAGTCCTGCCTTTTTGAGCTCATCCTTCAGTAGTGATTCCGGTATAACACGTGCAGAACCTTTTCGGTAAACACGGATATGAATTCCGTCTTCATTGCCAGTAGCGTTTTTAGCTTGATTGATAATCTCTTCAATCTCTGCTCGTCGATATTTGTCTTTGGACTGAGAAGCAGCTTTGATGAAGTAGCTACGGTTATCAATCAGGATGTCCAGAACCTTCAGAGGAACCTGAGACTGTGATTTGCTTTGTTCTGGCTCTGGCTGGATGAGCACAGGCACGATTTCGGATTCACTTGATGCGAGAATCGCTTGAGGATTCTCATCGGGTGAGATCTTCTCTTCTCCCTCTCCTGGTCCTGAATTGATACCGGGAGTCAAGCCAAAAAACTGGCCCAAAATGATTCCCAGAACCAACACTCCTCCTCCTGCATACATCATTCGAGTTCGTCGTTTGGACATAAGTGATTCCTGTTCCATGATGAAATCTATTAGTGACTGCATTGTAGCTGATACTAAGAGATTTGAAACTTCATTATCGAACTTCTAATACAATAATCACGCTCGCTTAAAGATATTAGAAATGGAACCGTGACGGACTCTACTTAGGGAGCTACCCCTTTTTTCTCTGAAAGTATGGTTTGTGACTCTCAAAGATCAATTGTATTCAACGAGAAATGAGTGCTTATTTCTTTTCTTGCAACTCTTTCATTAACTCTAAAATGATAGCAGTGATTTTATCCGATGCATCGATCTGCACACGGTTCGTGCCCATCCAGGTTTCATAGCCACCTAGCTTATGTTGAGCGGGAGTGGGAAGGTAGCCGTTATAACCATTGGCAATTTCGATGGTGAAGGCGTCTTCGAACGGGGTCTTCTCTTTGAGTTCCAGACCGATCTCGCAAAACGTTTCAAAAGGGATGGCAGCCACGCACAAATCTCCAATTCTCAAGACCTGCAGCATAATGGTTATTTCATCAGGCCCTTCAAGTAGTCTCTGAACGCGGCCCGCATAATTGCGTTCGTAGCGATGATGCTTAGGAGCGTCTTCAGGTTGAGCCATCACTTTCTTGAAATATGCTTGCATGGTGGCATCAGGTTTACGTTTTTTTAAAGTCAACTCCTGACTAGCGGCGCCAAGGGGAACCCAGGTTTTGTATTTAATATCTTTATAGGCTTCGGCAACTCTTTTCGCGGTGAGCTCGGCAACTTGCTTCATCTTTTCATAAGGTTTCATTCGCTGACTGGGATTTCGAAAATCGATGTTGTTGATATCTCCGCTTGTGCCGTTCGAAAGCATACCTACAAATGGCGGGTGATCTGGTTCAGCGCCAATCAAGGAACCAATTTTTTCTGAAAAGATGCCAAAATAGTCCGCAGAAATCTCACCTTTTTTGACACCACCCACATAGTGCAATGAATAATTTGCCAGCAAAGCGACCGGGCGACCATCGAGTGACTGCACACTGATAAATGAAATTTCAGGATCGATGGGCCCAGCTGGTTTCACTAAGGCGGCATTACCACGCGGTGGATTCATGCGGACAGTATCAATACCACCAAAAGGATTTTTGCAGAACTCCGGATTCGTTGTGAACCAACGACGATTGAAAACTTCGGACGGTTCATCGATCCCCCCCCAGCCAATTTTAGCAGGTTCTCGGTTTTCTAAGGCGCGACGCACACAGTCAGCGATTCGGCGCGAAAGAAATGTATGATACTTTGGGCTGCTGGCACGAGTTGCTGAATGCGTATGTGTAGCCGCCATCAGGATATTCTCAGGAGGCAAATCCGTTTCTGCCTTAATCAATTTGCGAGCGTCCTGATAAACCTCTTCTGTAATTCCCAGACTGTCGCAAATCACAAACACAATTTTTGTTTCTCCATTGTCGAGCACAAGACAGCGCGCATGCAGTTCGTCGTGAACATTTTGTGCGGGAAAAGGCTTAAAGCCGCCAACGACATATTCGCCTAACGGAGGTGTGATATTACTGGTAGCGGCTCCTGCTGTAAGAACTTTATCTGCAGCTTGAGAGCCAGAAGAAAAAACGAGAATGCAACAGATACTTAAAACCCAGAGCAAAGTTCGTCGACAATTATCAATTACCAGCATCAAGCTGTCTCCTCATTGAAGTCACTACAAAGTTGTTCCAAAGCTTCTAATTATAAAGATTAAAACACAGGGACACAACAACCCACGTTGATGGGTTAGTCCATCCAAACAACGTAACTCTATAAAAAATAAGAAATTGCGAGAATTCTTCGGTGGAATGAGTTCCCTAAATTTCACTTACAATGACTTTGTCGCCAATATAAATATGTGTAAAAACCAGTTCGATTGCGTATTATTAAATTGATATTGTCACCAATATAATTTATATTGACACCAGTATCACTGCAAGTCAGCTACTTTCTCAGTTTTTCGTGACTTAGGTCTAACACTAATTATAAAAACCTGTTTCTCATCTCTTTCATAGTCATCCAAATTTTAAAAGAGGACGCACTCATGAACTCGCCGACAAAACAACGACGCGCGTTTACTTTAATTGAGTTACTCGTAGTGATTGCGATCATCGCCATCCTGATTGCCTTGTTGCTGCCAGCTGTCCAACAGGCTCGTGAGGCTGCTCGGCGGTCTTCCTGTCGAAATAATCTGAAGCAGATTGGCTTAGCACTTCATAACTACCACGGTGCTCATGGATCATTCCCCGCGGGTGGCTTTGGTAAATTCTCTTTTTCTTGGTGGGTAGCGATTCTCCCACAGTTGGAACAGAGTGCAATGACAAACAGCTTGGTTACGGTTGACTGGGCGGGTTACTCTGGTGGGCCAAATAAATCGATGTTGGAAAACTGGGCACCAAACATACTCTGGTGTCCATCGAGTACTCTTCCTAAATTCTGTGTGCGTGACGACGTGTTCGCGACGAGTTGTTACATTGGTGTTTC
>JAJDEK010000582.1 GCA_029259875.1 Planctomycetaceae bacterium | reverse complement strand
CGATCTGGGTCTCCTTACCGGCAATTTTGAACACGGGGCACGGCAGAAACTGGAACACTACGATTTGGACCACTATTTTGACTTCGGTGCCTACGGAGATCACCATTCAGATCGAAACGACGTGGCCCATGTGGCATTGAGTCAGATTCAAGAACGTCATACTCCTGAATCACTCGAAGCTGCTTCGATTTGGGTCATCGGAGACACTCCCAGCGATATCCATTGCGCCCGCGCGATTGGGGCTAATGTGATCGCAGTCGCCACTGGCGTTTATTCTCTGGAAGATCTCAGGGATTGCGAGCCTGACTACCTGTTTGCTCATCTTGAAGAGATACAGTCCGTTCTCTCCCTCTTTCCACCACCAGAAAAAAACAAAGACTAAAACAGCGTTTTCTGTTCCTGGATGGGCACAATACATTCAGGAGAATCATGGACCACTTTATTCACATACGAACTGACTGGAAACACTTCCATCTCCTCTGCCGGAAAAGTCTGCAGCAAACTCTCCAACTGCGGAATGGGAGTTCGCTCAGAACTCAGCCAACGATTGAATTGGCTCGGCTCCAGAATCACAGGCATGCGGGGATGAATTGATTCTAACAACGCATTCGCTGAAGTCGTTAACACAGAGCAGGTTTCTAATTCAGTACCATCGGGCCCCTGCCATTGCTCCCATAACCCGGCCATCGCAAACAACGGCGCCTCTTTTAATCGTACACACATCGCCTGTTTCGAACGATTTCCAGCACTCTTCCACTCGTAAAAGCCATTGGCGGGAATGAGACACCTGCGATAGCGAAACGCACCTTTGAAACTTGGTTTCGTAGCAGCAGTTTCCGAACGCGCATTGATCATCGCCTGTCCCGAGGCAGGGTCTTTTGACCAGCCCGGTATCAAACCCCATTGAAAATGGTCCACTTGAAAACCATCCCGGCTATTTGTGATCGCTAAGACAGGCTGCGACGGAGCAATATTAAAACGAGGAGAGATTCGCGGAAATCGAACCATTTGGAATAATCGCATAATCTCTTCATCAGGCGAAAATAAGAAAAATCGCGCACACATAATCTCAATATGCCTTCTCTTGTATTGTGTAAACTCTATGATGTTCATTGAAATGAATGCGAAATATTTTAATTGATTTCAGATTGAATCACCATCCCACGGTCATATAACGTGACTCTCACTTTTGATATCGAACAGGAATGTATTGAATGGCTCCCTTGCGAAGTATTGGAAATACGAATATTCAGATTACACCCATCGCGATGGGTTGCTGGCCGATTTCCGGAGTCACAAGTGTTGATGTCACCGAACAAGCAAGTTTAGCTACTTTAAATGCGGCCCTTGACTCAGGCATCAATTTTTTCGATACCGCCTACTGCTACGGCTATGATGGAGAAAGTGAGCGTCTGATTGCAAAAGCATTAGGAGACAAACGAGACCAGATTGTGATCGCTACCAAGGGAGGCATCCATTGGGCTGGTACAAAACAAGTACGAGATGCATCACCTGCACGAATCAAACAGGAATGTGATGAAAGCCTGGAGCGATTGAATACAGACCGAGTGGAACTTTACTATTTACATGGCCCCGATCCTGAAATTCCTGTGAGTGAATCAGCGGGCGCCTTCAAAGAACTAATGGACGCAGGAAAAATTCTGTCTGTTGGTGTTTCGAACTTTACTCTGGAACAGCTTCAGGAATTTGCTGCTGTCTGTCCGATCTCCGCTTATCAACCGCGCTACAATATGCTGCAACGAGATATTGAACAAGACCGCTTGCCTTGGTGCATCGAGAACCATGTTTCAGTCATGGTCTATTGGCCTCTTATGAAAGGGTTACTGGCTGGTAAACTTCCACGCAATCATCAGTTCGCACCTGAAGATGGCAGACAAAAATATCCCATGTTTCATGGAGCAGAGTGGGAAAAAAACCAGGACTTTTTAGACCAATTGCGACCACTGGCAGAGGAAAACAATCGCACGATAGCCCAACTCGTGATACGTTGGACCATTCAACAGACGGGTATTACTTGTGCTTTATGTGGCGCAAAACGGCCTGAGCAAATCGAAGAGAATGCAGCAGCAATGAATTTTGAGCTGTCACCTTCACAGATCGAATCCATTGACCGCATGATTCAACAACGTGGCACGATTCATTCCTAATAATGAATCGTGCTTTTTCATTGAGTTATGGAAGTGTCAAACCTTCTCGAATCGAATAACGGGCTAATTCAACTCGATCATGAATTCCCAACTTATGCATGATGCGATATTTGTGGCTATCAATCGATTTCTCAGAGAGATGCATTGAACGGGCCACTTCCTTGACACTCTTCCCTCGCGCCAAATGTCTGAGTACTTCGATTTGCCGGGATGTCAGGGATGTGAGCATGCTCTCTGACTGAATCGAGTAGCAATTCTTTTTGTGATCAAAAATCAGCCGTTCCTGAACGGACTGCGAAAAACAATACTCGCCCCGGGCTGCTTTCCTGATTGCGTGAATCAAAGACTCAATCGGTTCACCTTTTAACAGGTAGCCAACTGCATTTACCCTTAAAGCCAAATCAATGAAAATATCAGAGAGATAGCCTGTTAGAAAAATCATTTTTGTATTTTTTAATCTTGTCGAAATTTCTTCGGCAATATCAAATGATCCACGACCTGGCAACTCAACATCCAAGATGACAACATCTGGCTGGGTTTCAAGTACCAGAGATAACCCCTCATCAGCATTCGCCGCCGATCCTACGACCTCAATTCCTGAGTCATTCTTAAAGCGTGAAGCTAATGAATCTACAAGCATCAAATGGTCATCAACCAAAACGACGCGTATTAGATCAGTCGAAGTAAGCATATTGGCCCCCGGTAAAAATAGTAATGAGAATTTATAGACATCAATTAACTAATGGTTCAATCTACATTCCGCTTTTATTGGTTCTTAGTTCCTTCCAAAACAGTGTTACATTTCTTAGAGAGTTCAACGATTTGACTTGCTGCCT
>JAJDEK010000581.1 GCA_029259875.1 Planctomycetaceae bacterium | reverse complement strand
TTTATCCGGCGAAATACCATTTCGGATGAGTTCTACCATACGATAGGTAATCACTCTTGTTTTGCCAGTACCCGCTCCCGCCAAAACGAGAAGCGGGCCTGATAGTGTTGTGGCGGCTTCACGCTGGGCTGTATTGAGTGACGACAAATGCTGAGATTGATTCGAGCTGGGAGAAAGGGGCATGAACTTGATCAATTGGCGAAATATGAAACAAACACTTAATCTATATCATCGTGAGTTTATCAACATTAGATGAAATGATTTCAGAGGGTCTCGTCAGGATTCTTAGGAATATGTTTTGAAGATTTTTTTTTCTTTGGCTGACGATTTGCTTTTACAGGAGGATCCTCAGATTGTTTTTCTTCTCGATCTGAATTTATCGTCGATTCTACTTCTTGGGGGGCTTGATCCTGATGCAAATCAAAAGAATCAGGTTTTTTATTTGCTTTTTTAGTTTTACGTAGCTGCTTTGCTCTGCGGCTTGTTTTGTCAGAAGTACTTCTTTTTCTTTTGGGATTAGAAGAAACGTTTGAAGTAGAAATATCAGATTGATCTGATGAATCAACAATAGGAGTAGTCTTCGTTTCTACAAGTTTTTGATGTACCCTAAATGCTGCTTTCAGAGGTTCTAACATATCTTCAATAGTTTGCCAGCGGTCTTGTGGATAGAGTTCTAAACCTTTCATAATCGCATCTGCCACTTGAGGAGTGAGATCTGGCAGGAGCTGTTGAATATTTTCAGGTGGTGTATTGATATGTTGCAAGACTGCATCTAGAGTTTCTGCTGCTTCCCAAGGTAATCTTTTAGAAAGCATTTCGTAGCATGTCACTGAATATGAGAAAATATCAATTTTTTGGCTTGTCTTCTGCCGTTTGATGAGTTCCGGGGCCATGTAAGCGGCAGTTCCTGTGCGATTTCCAGGTTGAAGAAAGGGAGCGGTATTGGGAACGACCAACCCAAAGTCAATTAACTTCAATTCATGGTCATTGTTCACGAGAATATTTCTTGGGCAGATATCCCTGTGAATCCAATTTTCTGCATGGAAATATTTGATCGATTCTCCCAGCTGAATCATATATTTCAGGCAATTCGTTCGCATATCCTCATTTTGAGCTTCTACCAAAAAACTAAGGCTGTAGCCTTCGATGAATTCCATGACCAAAAATTGTTCATTATCGGTAGTGAGGCCGTGCTCAAAGGTTTTGACGATATGAGGATGATTCAGTTGAACTGCAATTTCACCTTCTTTCGGTTTATTCAAACCGATGAAACGGGATTCAAGTTCTAAAGTTTTTTCCTTATGTAATACTTTGAGGGCCACAACCCTCCCAGACTGCGAGTCCCTAGCCCGCCATACTTTGGACATACTTCCTTGACCAACACGTCCAATTAATTCGAAGCGTTGTTTGATATTTACGCGAGGTGTTTTGGGCTCTTTTGAAAAGAAGCGATTTAGAAAATTCATGCATCCACCAGAAAGCAAAGAGTGAATTCAGTATAAAACTGAATCCAAAGCTCAGAAGAAAATCAATCAGCCCAACACAGATAGTATAATTGCCTTTGTGCGCAGACGCAAAGCGGTACAGCTAAAAGCTCTAGATTCTAAACGTGAAGCTTCACCCGATTGGTGGTAGCTTAGAGCGTTTTTTCAAAATAAAGTGGATTCCCCCAGTCCAAATCAGAATCATACGCAATAGTCGATGAGACGCGCTAATTCAGACCGAAGTCTGGGTCTGGAGATAATGCGATCAACAAAACCATGTTCGAGAAGAAATTCACTAGTTTGAAAACCTTCGGGGAGTGTCATTTTTACTGTAGCGCGTACAACACGGGGACCAGCAAAGCCTACTAGAGCTTTTGGCTCGGCGACAATAATATCTCCGAGCGAAGCAAAACTGGCTGCGACGCCTCCCATTGTCGGGTCTGTTAAAACAGAGATAAACAAACCTCCTTTTTCATGGAATCGTCCCAATGCCGCTGAGACTTTCCCCATTTGCATTAAGGAGAAAATTCCCTCATGCATACGTGCTCCTCCTCCAGAGCCACTGATAATAATCAGAGGAAGTCCCAGTTCAGTAGCTTTTTCGATAGCTCGGGTCAGTTTTTCTCCTACAACAGAACCCATACTGCCCATAATGAAAGAGGAATCTGTAATACCGAGAACAAGAGGTCGGCCTCGCATATATCCACGTCCTACGACGCAGGCGTCTTTCATTCCTGTTTTCTTTTGTTCAATTACAAGGCGATCTTTGTACGTTTTATTCTTATCTGCAAATTCTAATGGGTCGCCTGCAGTTAAGTCTGCAAACCATTCTTCAAAACTATCCGGGTCAAGTAGTTGTTGAATACGGGTAAAAGCAGAAATGTAAAAATGGTGATCGCATTCAGGGCAAAGCCCTAATCCTTGTTCGACCTGCTTTCTGAAGACTGTTGCATTACATGAAGTACAGCGTAACCATAAGCCTTCTGGAACACCTCGCTTCGGGCGGGAAGAATGACTTAACCATGAATCAACATTAGACTTTGGCGTAGAACTCATTTCATTTGGCCTCCTCGAACCGCCACTTTTTGTAATGGAGGCTCGTTATCTTGTTGCAAACCCTTTTGTTCTGTTTGATCGTCAGATTTCACCTTTGTTAAATCACTTTTTTTCGGAGGTGATTCAAGAATTTCAAACAATTCATCCTGACAAGATCGACCATTGTGCTCAAATGAGATCTGTTCTTCGTTATTATTGCGTAAGACATTGGAAATAATTGATGCCAAGGGCTCTGAAGCGACGATCGCAAAGTTTTGCTTCTTTTTTAAGTACTTCTGGAGTGTTTTTTGAACCCGCTTTACTGCTTCCGATGCCAATTCTCCTTCTGGAGGACACACGGTCTCAGGAGATTCAGCCCACTGTTTGAAAAGCTTAGGATATTTTCGACGAACTTCTTCATACTCGAGTCCCTGCCAGAGGCCTTGATTTAGGTTTTGTAACCCTGCTTTCTCTTTTACGGGGACGCCGAGGTTCTCGCCTAATTGTTCTGCAGTGGAAAGTGCGGGTTCGGAAGAAGCGGTAATGATGGTCTCAATACCAGAATCTTCAATCTTTGACGCAAGATCTTGAACTTGCTCTTCTCCTTTTGCATTCAGGGGAAGATCCAAGGTTCCTTGAATCCGCTTGTCTCGATCAAAGTCAGTACAACCAGGACGGATAAGTACCACAGTTGGCATTGTTTATAGTCTCTATTATGTAAAGGAAGCTGTTTCGTTCCTGGCTTTTTGCACCAGTTCACGTACAGCAATTGAATAATCGCTTTGGTTGAATATTGCGCTTCCGACGACAAAATAATTCGCGCCAGCACGGGCCGTTTCAGCAATTGTATCCATTCCGATTCCCCCATCGACAGAAAGTAGAGTGTCTTCGGAGATCATCGTTTTAAGCTGTTTTACTTTTTGTAAACTTGAGTTTATGAATGACTGGCCTCCAAAACCAGGCTCTACACTCATTACAAGGACTAACCCACAAAGTTCGAGAAAAGGTTCAATCATCTTTATGGGAGTTTTTGGGTTTAATGCGAGTCCTGGTAACACACCAGATTTATTGAGGTGTTTCAACAAGTCCTGAGGATTTGGAACTGCCTCGATATGAATCGTAATTGAGTTACAGCCGGCAGCGATATAGTCATCAATATATTTTTCGGGATTGCTGATCATCAAATGAGCGTCGAAGAACATTTTGGTCAAAGGTCTAACACGTTCGATCAATAGAGCCCCGTAAGAAAGGTTGGGGACAAAATGCCCATCCATGACATCCCAATGGAGCACCTGGGCTTCAGCCGTTTCTAAAAGTGCAAGTTCTCTCTGTAGATTGCCGAAATCGCACTTCAGCATTGAAGGGGCAATCACTGGTAACTGAGATTTCAATTTATTTTGAATATTGGAATTAGTCATAGAATTAAGGAACAGTATTCAATTCTAAGTCATTGAATCATTGCCGGGTTTGATACTTCGTATCTGGAAAAGCGATATCAGATTATAAGCGTGGTATTTTGACGATCTTGTTAAGCAACGTCTAGTCGAAAGTATTTGACGTGGCTAAGTGTCCACTTTTTCTGACGTGGAAAAACAGCCGAGATGCGTTTCATCTCGGCTGAGTTCTTAATTCCAAATCATAAAGCTATGCATTATTGCCATAGCATTAACTATAGTTGAGCTAGACGAGCGATCATGTCAGCCGTTCGATTTGAGTAGCCGTATTCGTTGTCGTACCAGCTTAATACTTTGATCATATTTCCACCAATTTGGGTAGTCCAAGTGGCGTCAAAGATAGAGCTGTGTGGATTACCAACGATATCGCTGGAGACAATGGGATCGGTATTATATTCGAGAATCCCTTTGAGTGGGCCTTCGGATGCAGCTTTCATGACTGCGTTCACATCGTCTGCAGTCGCATCTTTGCTCAAGGTTACGACTAAATCAGTGATACTACCAACAGGGACAGGGACTCGAAGACTTAGGCCCGTCAGTTTTCCGTTCAACTCTGGGAGCACAAGTCCGACTGCTTTCGCAGCGCCTGTAGTTGTTGGGATAATATTGATAGCAGCAGCACGAGCCCGAAGTGGGTCAGCGTGAAGTTGATCCGAGACTCTTTGGTCGTTTGTGTAAGCATGGACTGTCGTCATAAGCCCGTGCTCAATTCCAAAGTTCTCATGAATGACCTTTGCCATGGGGGCGAGGCAGTTTGTTGTACAACTGGCGTTAGAAACGCATAGATGGTCAGCAGTTAATTGATCGTCGTTCACACCAAATACTACTGTCAGATCAGGAGCATCTTTGGCAGGAGCAGAAATCACAACTTTACGTGCTCCAGCAGTTAAGTGGCTGTCATAACCTGGTTTGTCACCTGATTCTCGATTTGTAAAGAAACCAGTTGATTCTAGTGCAACTTCAACTCCCAGTTCTTTCCATGGAAGCTTACGAGGATCACGTTCTGCACAGACTTGAACTTTTTTACCATTGACGATGAGCGTATTTCCTTCAACGTCGACTGTACCTGGAAAGCGTCCTTGGACACTATCATATTTTAAAAGTAGTGCCAGCTTTTTGGGATCTCCCAAGTCGTTAATGGCAACAATTTCGAATTCCTCGGGTCGAGCAGCAAGCGCCCTAAATGTAATACGGCCAATGCGCCCAAAACCATTGATACCAACCTTTACAGCAGCCACAGTACTAACTCCTTACTTCAAATAATATTTATTTATTGTTGACGGCAGCCGCGAAGGAAAACAATTCCGCATAGTTTAAATGCAGTTGCCGGATGTCTTTCAATCGGGGTGGATTGTAATAGGCCAAGCGCAGTCACACAACCGAACGCAGAGAGCCCCTTCTGCTTCTTAATAACTGAATCTTATTAACAATGTAGCTTCTCGCAATAGTACCAGTGTTCGCATGTGATTTGTGAATTAAAAATTCAAGAGGATTCCCCTCCCTCTAAGTCTAACAGTAATCCAACCTCAAGGGGCTTCATCAGAATTGACGATAGTGTATCTGAGGAGAATACTTCCAATTACGGGGAATGTATTGATTGTCTACATATAAGAGCTTGTTGATAAGGTCTTATGGATTAGTGACTTAAGTCTCTTCATCAAGTCTTTATAATTTACTTTTCGTTCCCTAATCACCAGGACGG
>JAJDEK010000059.1 GCA_029259875.1 Planctomycetaceae bacterium | reverse complement strand
TTCCCTTTTTCGACAATCAAAATCATATCTGTTTCTGAAACGGTCAAGGGCAGGGCAAACTGAGGTTGGACCTGTACCATGTAGGACGTATCACAGGCAAAATAGGCATCAGGGCGTTGGCCACTATTAATTTGTCCCACTAATATTCCACAACCATTATAGACGACGTTGATTGAAATTCCTTCACGCTTTTCAAATGCTTTTAAGGTATCCTGTATCGCCAGTCGATTCACACCTCCACTGAATAAAAGAATTTGAGGGTGAGGTTCCCAAACATCTCCTTTCACAGTCTGGTATCCCTTACTGGAAAATTGTTTTTGCCCTTTTTCCTTTGCCTGCAAATAACGAGCGAACATTAAAGCCTGTTGTGGCTTTTTAGATGAAGTTAAGACGCCAACAGTTACGTTTTTCACTGCCTGGGAAAGCTCAGGGACTTCAATAAATTCTGCTTGATCACGATGTTGATTGGCTGTCGCGTCCCAAACAATTCCGGCATCGACAGTTCCTATCAGGATGTCGTTGGCCACTTCTGATACTGTTGGCTTAAAGACTCTAGCAGACTTCGAAATAGAATCCCACTTATTGGATTTTTCCAATATTTTTTTTGTCAATTTACCCACCGACGCTGCATCAGGGTTTGCTAAGGCAAAAGTTACCCCCTCTTTTGTCAAATCATCAAGCGACTTGATGTTTTTGGGGTTCCCTTTTTTGACCATGATTACCGGATGTAATTTAGCAACAGGTATCGCCTCTTTCACGAGATTCTTTTCACGAGCAATATCGATATAACTAGTGTCAGCAGCTAAGTACAAATCTCCTTTTTTAGCCACTTGCAAATTACTCAATAGGGTGCCTGAACCACCATATTGCAATTGAACGGGCACACCAAATTTCTCTTCCGCAAATTGTGCTGCCGAATCCGCCACTGGAGGTTTAATTCCTGCAGCACAGTACATCAGTAGCGGCTCGTTATCCGTACTTTCTGATGTTTCTTCAGGAGAAGCATAAAAGAGCAATCCCAACATGAATATCAAGAGAACGAGAGATCCTCCCACAAGCAGCAACCCATTACTGAGTCTTCCACTTGGAATTGGACATCGACAGATCTGATTTGAGTTATAACTGCGTAATTGTTTCATTACGTCTTCCAACTAATACAATTTGGCTTGCTCTTAAGAAGTAATCAACGCTTCAGTTTCTTCATTTGGGATCAGGCGACCTTCTTTGATCCCTAAGACTCGTTGTGCAGACTTCACTGCTTGATCATCGTGTGTGACCATCAACACACACCCACCATCTTTCGCAAATTGATTTAAAGCATTTAGCACAATTTCAGAATTTTCTGAGTCAAGATTTCCCGTCGGTTCATCCGCTAGTAGGACTTTAGGTTGATGAAAAAGTGCTCTGGCTAATGCAACACGCTGTTTTTCTCCCGTACTCAATTCAGCAGGCGTATGGTGCAATCGATGCTCCAAACCAAAATGTGAGGCCAGTTCAATCGCACGTTCTTTTGACTGAGGACAGCTGGTGGCTAACGCGGGAGTCAGAACGTTATCGAGTACATTTAAATAGGGTACCAGATGAAATTGCTGAAAAACAAATCCTAAATGAGTCGAGCGAAATCGAGCTCTTTGATCATTGGATAATGCATAGGGGTCTGTGCCTTCAATCAACACTCGTCCCGAATCAGGCCTCAATAACCCCCCCACCATCAAAAGCAGAGTTGACTTTCCACAACCACTGGGCCCTTTAATCGCGAGAAATTCACCGGTATCGACTGTCAGACTGATCCCATCAACGGCTTGTACCCGTTTCGCGCTGGACTTGTATGACTTTGATAACTCTATTAATTCCAATAGCATACTGATTCGATTACCCTTCTTGCAGAATCGTAGCGGGATCTTGCCTCGCAGCCAACAATGCTGGTATCCAACTGGATAAACTAGCTAGAACTGGTGCAAATACTAAACTTAGTAGTAACCATCTTCCTGAAAACAACGCTTCTTCTGGATTCACTGATGCTGGCAAATTTCCCCAGGTCACACCAATTCCATAACCAACAAAGTATCCAATTAATGCACCAATGAGACCAATCACAAAGGCTTTGATAATAAAAATCCCAAAGACTTGAACAGACCGTAAGCCAATCGCTCGCAGCACCCCAATTTCAGCAGCACGGCGTCTCACATTTTCCAATGACAGAAACCCAATCCAGGCTCCGCACCCGAGTACCACTAAGGGGACAAGGACAGCCGCAAAATCGGCATGGCGTTTGATCATTTCCACACGGCTTGTTTTCTCTTGCTCTAGCGCAGCCACAGCACTTGCGTGTGCTTGATTCCGAGCTTCTGCCCTCGCAAGTGCAGGGGGACCTCTTTCAATTATCTGAGTTCCAGGGAGGATTTTACCAATTTCATCACGTATCTGAGCAACTCGATCCTTGGCTTTACAATTACATTCTAAAGCCAAAATTGCATTCACCAGATTTTGCATTCCCAGTAATTCTTGAGCCTCTTCAAGATTGATCCAAACCGTACTGTCATCTGCAGTGCCACGCTCCGGATAACATTGAGTGACCTTGAAATTCTTCCCCATCAGTTGAGTCTGATCACCAGGTTTAAGCCCTAGTTTCTTTTTTATCTGATAACCCATCACCATGGTGCCCTTGGGAACCTGTTGCTGGAGCGGTTTTTTGAGGGCACGATGCAAAAGTGGTACTTCCCCCCGCGTTCCAGTTAAAATGACTTCGCATTCTTTTTCAGGCCAGGTTATTTTTTTTGCAACCATTGGCAGCAGGTGGTTGACGGTCACGATTTTTGACTCAGCTAAAACTTTCACATTTTCTTCTGGCATCGACCCCGAGACGATTCCCGTGAGATGAAACTCACTTAGATCCTGGTTTGCTGGCAGAATCAGAATATTAAACCCCAGTCCTTTTGTAATTTTCCGCATCGCATCTTCGAGCTCAGCGCCAGCCTCTTTGACCTCCTCAGCTTTCTGCTCCAGGATATATGTCGTCTGAATTTCATCTGCTTGCAGAAGAGTTAAAGCCGCTATCAAACAAGAGACAGCAATTACGACGGATACCAGTCCCAGCAAAAAATTGATTTTGCGATGCTGCATTTCTTGAATGATGAGTCGGAATAAAGACATAAACAAGATTCTTTTAACTAAACAGGAATTGGGGACTTAGAAACTGCTGAACAGAAAATGATTATTTTCGAGCCATCATCAGATAGCTCGCTCCTAGAACAACCAAGATCATCAATGAAGCCATGATTAATAAATTTTGCATCAGTGAACTGCCCTGAGTATTTTCAACAGACTCAGATTTGACCGAACTCTGTTGCTCCGAGTTGCCTGCTGCAGGCAGAGGTGAAGTTGTGTTGTCACTCGCATTTGTAGCTGTAGCGTTTTCGGACTTTTCTGTTTTCGTCTTTTCAGAATAAGAACTTTCTCCATTCGAACCATTTTTTAGCATGTCAGACAACTTCACGGAATCCGACTTTTTATTTGAATCATCAGAAAACCCAATTAGACCTGTCAGAGGAGGCAGTTCTTTATCATCTTGCGTCGTCGGCGTTACCAGTTTTTCCCAATTCACAGCCATCAATAAATCAGTTCCCGGATTTTGATCTTTCACCTGACAAGTGCAGGGACCCGTTAAATCCCGACAAGCCTGTTCAATGGTCCCAGGATTGATCCCTTTACCAATCAACGCATATAAGACC
>JAJDEK010000580.1 GCA_029259875.1 Planctomycetaceae bacterium | reverse complement strand
AAGACAATTCCCTGATTTCCAACCGCGATGCATTGGGAGCCCGGATTCAAATCAAAACCAAATCAGGCACACAAAGCCGGGTGGTCATACCCACACGCAGCTACTTATCCCAAACCGAGTCTCCCGTTAGCTTTGGGCTAGGCGATGAAAGCGAAATCATCTCTGTTTCCATTATGTGGCCATCTGGAAACACCTCAACATGGGACAACCTCAAATCGGACCGGTTGTATCAGATTTCAGAGCAAAAAGGACTTGTTGACAAATAAAACTAGGTATTTTACCAATGTTAATATTTCCAGTGAGATCCTAGAAATAGGAAAGAAATCCTTGACAAAATCGCATCAACCATGTTTGATGTATACGTTGCTAAAGAAAGCTCTGAGTAGATAGTTTTTAAATTTGTCTTGAAATGAGAAGAGCAAATTTGGCATAATACGTTCCAGGTGGTTTTTTATAGATTCCTCCCCCAACTGGATTAATGTGTTACAATAAGAAAACACAACCAGAATCACCTACAAACTAAACTCTATTGTTTCTTGTAAACACTAGAGCCATCCGCTGAGTAATTCAGCTTTTATCCAACCTGAAGAGATTTGTGCTCAAACCAAACAATTATGTTAATACTCTGACAAACAAGAGCCCTTAACAAAACACCGCTTATCCCCACGTACGAAAATGGAGATTTCACTATGAGCTTGAAACAATCACGTCGTGACTTTTTGCATGTAGGCTTTGCAGGCGGTATTGGACTGACTTTGCCCCAATTCCTACGCATGAAAAGTGCCCAAGCGGAATTGAAACATTACGAGAGTAAAGAAGGTACTGCGAAATCAGTGATCTTTATTTATCTTCCAGGTGGAGCCGCACATCAGGAAACATGGGATCCTAAACCTTATGCTCCCGTTGAATACCGCGGGCCCATGAATTCGATCGATACGAACGTTTCGGGAGTTCGATTGAATGAGAAGATGGTGAAAACAGCACAGATTATGGACAAGCTGACAATCTGTCGTTCCATGTCTCATGGCGAAGCAGCTCACGAACGGGGAACACACAATATGTTCACCGGATATCGTCCGAGCCCTGCTTTGCAATTCCCCAGCATGGGAAGTGTGGTCACACATGAATTCGGTCCTAAGAATAACATGCCACAATATGTGTGCATTCCCAATCAGCCCAACACATTCGCAGGCACGGGATACCTTAGTTCTTCCTTTGCACCATTCAGTGTCGGATCAGATCCGGCATCCAACGGTTTCAAAGTACGTGATCTGAATCTACCCGGTGGTGTTGACACCAACCGATTCACCCGACGCCGCTCAATATTGGGAGCAGTGAACGATCACTTTGTTTCCAAAGAAAAATCGGATGCATTGGAAGCCGTTGATACGTTCTATAAACAAGCCTACGACATGGTTTCTTCAAAAGCTTCGCAGGAAGCATTCGATCTAAACAAAGAAGATGCCAAAACTCGTGACGCTTATGGGCGTAATTCAGCGGGAGCTCGCATGCTGCTGTCTCGTCGTCTTGTTGAAGCTGGTGCCCGCTTCGTAACCATGACTTACGGCGGTTGGGATATGCACGACGGAATTCAAAATGGAATCACAAGGAATGTGCCCTCATTTGATCAGGCCTTTGCTACTTTGATTTCAGACTTAAGTACACGTGGACTCTTAAAGAGCACTTTGGTTTGTGTGTGTAGTGAATTCGGGCGAACACCGAAAATCAATGCCACAGCCGGACGTGACCATTGGCCAAAAGTCTTCAGTGTCGTGATGGCGGGTGGCGGTATTAAAGGTGGAAACATCTACGGTGCGTCTGACGCAATCGCTAGTGAACCAGAAGATAACCCACTTTCTGTTATGGACTGGGCAACAACGATCTACCATTGTATGGGAATTGTTTCTGATAAAGAATTGATGGCCCCTGGTGACCGCCCCATTGAAATTGTCAATGGTGGAAAAGTCATTAAGGACCTTCTTGTTTAATCAGGCAAGTATATAAATTGAAGCTGATTTGTTAGCACGAGAGACGTTCTCACGTGCTAACATTTCAATTCAGGCGAAATAAAACTGATATTCGTACATCTACTTTTCCAAGGGGGGGAAACCGTGATGCTGCAGAAGTATACTAACTCTGTCTGCACCGGAGTTTTGGCAATCGCTTTCAGCTTGTTGCTCGTGGATCTAGCCGAGGCAGCAAGTCCAGGTTTGAATTATGTTCGTCCTCGTGGCGGACAGCGCGGAACGGAAGTGAGCCTTACATTCATTGGAGCTCGCTTATCTGATGCTGTTGAAATTCTTTCCTATAAAAAAGGGTTTGAATTTAAAGAGATCAAGGCCAACCCCAAAAATGCGAATGTCTGTACTGCAATCGTAAAAATTGCACCTGACTGTGCTCTCGGTGAGCATACATTCCAGGTCCGTACTAAGAGTGGCGTCTCAGATTACAAAACGTTTTGGGTCGGACAATTTCCAGAAGTCGCCGAGAAAGAGCCCAACAGCGAATTCGAAACGCCTCAGGCCATCGCACTGAATCATACTGTCACCGGTGTCATTCAGAATGAGGATGTTGATCATTTTGTAGTCACAGCCAAAAAAGGCCAACGCATTTCAGCCGAGATTGAAGGCGTTCGTTTGGCAACCACGCTGTTTGACCCTTATGTTGCAATACTTGACGAAAAACGGTTTGAGCTAAAAGCAGAAGATGATCTTCCCCTGTTGAGAAATGATACCGCAGTCTCAGTAGTTGCTCCCGCAGATGGAAAATACACGATCCTCGTACGTGATAGTTCGTATGGTGGAAATGGTGCTGCCTTCTACCGCCTGCATGTGGGAACGTATCCTCGACCTACAGCCGTTTATCCGGCTGGTGGCCAGTTGGGAACAAAACAGAAAGTCACCTTCAAAGGCAATACTGTCGAAAACCTGGCACAGGAATTTCAGCTTCCTACTAAACCTGATGATGATTTCCGGCTCTTTGCCGTTGATGCAGGAGGCAGTGCTCCCTCTGGTAATGTATTCCGCTTGTTCCCACACGGCAATTCATTCGAGCAGGAACCCAACAACGAATTTAAACAAGCCTCAGCAGCAACTCTCCCCAATGCCTTTAATGGTATTATCGAAAAAGCTGGTGATATCGACTACTTTAAATTCCAGGGAAAGAAAAACCAGACTCTGGAAATTGAATGCTACTCACGTCGGATCCGATCATCCCTTGATCCTGTGATGGCTCTCTATAATGCGAAGTTCAAAAGACTTGCCGCAAATGATGATTCACGTGGCCCTGACAGTTACTTCCGTTATAAGTTTCCAGCAGATGGTGATTATTACCTTTCGATTACTGACCACCTCGCCCGTGGGGGAGTCGATTTTGTATACCGCGTCGAAATGCTGCCGATTTCTGCTTCATTAGATCTGGGTATCCCTAGAAATGCACGTTACTCACAAGAGCGACAACGAATTGTGGTTGCCCGCGGTAATCGCTTCGCAGCAGTAATCAGCGTGGCACGCAAAAACTTTGGCGGTGGCATTATACTTGATCCCAGCAACATGCCCAAAGGCATCAAAATGATTGCGGAGCCGATGGCTGCCAATTTAACGACCATGCCGGTTGTCTTTGAAGCTGCCGCTGATGCTCCTGTCGAAGGCGAGCTGATTGAGCTCAAAGGTCGCCACGTTGATCCAAAACAAAAAATTGACGGTGTCTTTAAAAACCGGGCTGACTTGGTTCGAGTTCGCAATAATCAAATGCTCTGGCTGAAGGATGTTGCTCAGATCCCAGTCGCTGTTGTAGATGAACTTCCCTTCAAGTTAGATATTGTGGAACCGAAGGCCCCTCTCACACGCAGTGGTTCGATGCAACTCAAAGTTGTTGTCACCCGTAAAGAAGGATTCGATAAAGCGATCACTTTACAGTTTCCCTTCCGACCACCGGGAGTCGGAGCTTCCAGTAGAGTCACTATCCCTAAGGGAAAAAATGAAGCATTCTATCCCCTTAATGCCAATGGGAAAGCAGAAATCAAAAAATGGAAGGTTTTTGTAATTGGTTCTGCTGATGTCAGTGGTGCTGCTTGGGTTTCCTCGCAGTTAGCTTCGTTAGAAGTCGCCGACTCTTTTGTGGATCTCAAATTGGCACGTTCTGCTGTCGAGCAGGGAAAAGAAACGGAAATACTCTGTACAGTCAGTATGAAAAATCCGTTTGAAGGTAATGCCAAAATCAAACTTATAGGGCTACCTCCCAAAGTCACCACGACAGATATTTCTTTTAACAAAGAGAGTAAAGAGGTCGTTTTCAAAGTAAAAACAGATCCCACATCACCACAGGGACGGCATAAGAGCCTTTTCTGCCAGGTGGAAATCCCCATGAATGGTGAAACAGTCGTGCACACAACTGGTCGTACCGAACTCCGTATCGACAAGCCAGCCCCACCCAAAAAGGACGCACCTCCCAAGCCAAAGCCTGTCGCGAAAAAAGTGGCGCCCAAAAAAGAAGCGCCTCCAAAACGATTGACTCGACTGGAAAAACTCCGATTAGAAGCCCAGAAACGTTTGGAATCTGGTTCAAAATAACGTTGATAAAAAATTAGTTCGCTCTATTTCTGATTGATAGAACTCAAACTTAATATCACTTTCCTCAACTAAATTCTGTTGACGAAAAAAGGTTTTAGATTATGTGGCGTCACCAAATAGTATTTCGTAGCTTTTTGTCTCTAGCTTTTATTGGTAGTGGACTCTCTCTCTCCACGGCAGAAGATAAAGCAAAGCCTGCACCGGCCAAACCTGCACCGGCCAAACCTGCACCGGCTAAACCTGCACCGGCTAAACCTGCACCGGCTAAACCTGCACCGGCTAAACCTGCACCGGCTAAACCTGCACCGGCTAAACCTGCACCGGCTAAACCTGCTCCGGCTAAACCTGCTCCGGCTAAACCTGCTCCGGCTAAACCTGCTCCGGCTAAACCTGCTCCGGCTAAACCTGCTCCGGCTAAACCTGCTCCGGCAAAGCCCGTTGCACCTAAGTTGGTCAAATTAAATGTCTATCCACAAAACATCCAACTGACTACAAGTCGCGATCGTCAATCAATCATCGCTCAAGTAGTTTATGACAATGGCCTCACTCAAGATGTCACGGCTCAATTACAATTGAAACCAGCAAAACCTGGCATTGTTCGTCTCGACAAGAATGTTGTTTATCCGACTGTCGATGGTGAAACAGATCTGATCGCCAGTTTTGGAGGCGCGAATGTAAAACTGCATGCAAAAGTTGTTAAAGCGAAAGAAGATCGTCCCATCAGCTTTAACCTGGATGTCATGCCAACCTTCATGCGTGCTGGCTGTAATACAGGAAGCTGTCACGGAGCAGCCCGCGGAAAAGATGGATTCCGTCTTTCCCTGTTCGGATTTGATCCCAAAGGAGATCATTTCCGTTTAACACGTGAACTCAGCGGACGCCGTGTCAATCTTAGCTTGCCACAAGAAAGTCTGCTGATCGAAAAATCCACCGGTGCCGTACCACATACAGGCGGTAAACTTTACGAAAAGGATTCGGAACACTACACAGCAGTACTTCGTTGGTTACAAGCGGGTGCACCCTACGATGCAGGCGTCATTCCCACTGTCACCAAAGTAAATTTTTACCCTGAAGGCGGGGTCATGGATGGAAAAGATACGAAACAACAAGTCTCTGTTCTAGCGACTTATTCTGATGGTACCACCCGGGACGTGACTTCACTGGCATCATTCTCTTCGAATAATGACAATTCAGCCACGATTACAAATAAAGGCCTGATTACCGCCAACAACCGAGGCGAAGCATTTATCATGGCCCGCTTCGATACCCATACTGTGGGATCACATTTTGTCGTCTTGCCTAAGGGACTCAATTTTGAATGGCCCAATGTCCCCGAATCGAATTACGTAGATACTCTCATCCACAATAAACTAAAAAAATTGCGTGTCGTACCTTCAGAGCTCTGTTCCGATGCCGAATATCTTCGTCGTGCCAGCCTCGATATCTGTGGCGTACTTCCGACGATCGAAGAGTTCAATCAGTTTGTCGCAGATAAAGATCCTAAAAAACGAGATAAGCTCGTCGATAAACTGCTGAACCGCAAAGAATTTGTAGAAATGTGGGTCATGAAATGGTCAGAGTTACTACAGATTCGAACCGTCAATAACCGTATCAGTTACAAGTCCGCCTTGCTGTATTACAACTGGCTGCAAGAACGCATTGCTTCCAATGTCCCCATTAACGTGATGATTCAAGAACTCCTGGGCGCCACCGGTGGTACATTCGCAAATGCAGCAACCAACTACTATGAAAATGAACGCGACACATTAAAAGTATCTGAAAATGTAGCACAGGTCTTTATGGGTATGCGTATTCAGTGCGCTCAATGTCACAATCATCCATTCGACCGCTGGACTATGAACGACTATTACAGCTTTGCTGCTTTCTTCTCACAAATTGGCCGTAAAAGAAGCGAAGATCCACGTGAATCCATTATTTACAATCGCGGCAGTGGAGAAGTTCAGCACCTTGTTGATAAACGTGTAATGAAACCAAAATTCCTGGGTGGAGTTGAACCTGACACCCGTGGCAAAGATCGCCGTGTTATTGTTTCACAATGGTTGGCTTCGAAAGAAAACCCTTACTTTGCCACCAACTTGAGTAATATTGTGTGGGCTCACTTTTTGGGTAAAGGGATTATTAATGAAGTAGACGATGTCCGCGTCAGTAATCCACCAGTGAATCCTGAATTGCTTAGCGAGCTTGCGAAACGTTTCACCGACTACAATTATGACTTCAAGAAATTGGTACGTGATATTTGTACTTCGCGAACTTATCAGCTTTCGACCCAGACAAATAAAACCAATGAGAAGGATCTGACTAATTTCTCACATGCTCTACCGCGACGGTTGAGAGCAGAAGTATTGCTGGACTGTATCAGCCAAGCTACCAATGCTGCTAATAAGTTTCGTGGCTTACCCCTCGGTGCGCGCGCTGTGCAGATTGCCGATGGAAATACTTCAACTTACTTCCTGACAACATTTGGTCGTGCAAAGCGTGATACCGTATGTTCCTGTGAAGTGCGCATGGAACCCAGCCTTTCCCAAGCATTGCACTTGTTGAATGGGGACACTGTAAACAACAAAATCGTTCAAGGTAAGTTTGTTGCTTCCCGGATCAAAGCTGGCAAGAAGCCTTTAGAAATCGTTGATGAAATGTATATTTCCTGCATTTCACGCAAACCAACCGATAAAGAGTATTCTTCTCTGGTTCAAGTACTTGATGCAAACAAAAAAGATCAAGCGAATACCTTGAATGACGTATTCTGGTCGTTATTGAACTCGCGAGAATTTATCTTTAACCACTAAATGAGATCTCGACTTATCTACCTTAAGAGTTTCAACAGGAAGCTCACTTTTAATATGGTTATGACTATGAAAAACTCACTCTCTGATCATTGGTACTATCAATTCGGTAAACGATTCGTCGTTGCCAGTTTGTTTGTCTCCTTAATGTCTACCGGACTGCTTGCTGCAGAAAAAAAGCCTGCGCCGAAGAAGAAAGTAAAGATCACCTTCGACGAACACATTAAGCCTATTTTTCGCGCGAAATGTTTTGCCTGTCACAACACTGACAAAAAAGCATCAGGCCTGGATCTGACTAACTATACTGGTTTGGTGCAGGGAGGAGCCGCAGGAGAATCCATCGAAGCTGGA
>JAJDEK010000579.1 GCA_029259875.1 Planctomycetaceae bacterium | reverse complement strand
CAATTTGTGTATGTCGGAACGTCCACAGGAATTCGCCGTTACGATCGCAATTTGAATTTAATCAATACTCAATTTAGCGTACGAGGAACGGACGTTACCACACTTGATATTCACCAGCCCTCCGGAACCCTGGTAGCGGGGTTCGACACTCGAACTACGCGGCCAATTGGCACTGGTCAATTGATTGGCAACCAGGATTTACATCTGGGACAGTCGATCTACTCTTCGGATCAGGCTGTGCGGCTCACCCTGCAACCAGACGGGAACTTGGTGATCTTTAATCTGAGAGACACCACTGGAAACCCGGTGATCTGGAGTCTTGGAACACACAACTCAGGCGCTGCTTTCCTCAGGATGCAGACGGACGGGAACCTTGTCCTCTATAGAGCTGGCGGCGCCTCTGTAGTTTGGAATTCCCAAACTTTCAACAGTGGTGCGATACGTGCAAGAATACAAAACGACGGACACTTGGAACTGGAACGGGCGAACGATACGGTAGCTTGGTCAACGGATAGAGCGATTCCCCCGACACCACATGGTCAACCTCTCGTGCCTGCTGAGATTCAAGTGTTCGACGGGGCGCTCAACCCAAGCATATTCAATCGTTCTGATCCTGGGGGAATTAACGGGCCGACCACAATTCAAGACATCACTATGACAAGCGACGGCGTCAGCTACAACATCGACCCTTCTCTTGCTTCGCTCTATGTAAGTCACGCTCCTAACTCTGGCGACACTCTTAGAGAGGGAGATCCCCAAAATCAAAGTCTGAATAAGGCAGGCGAAGCGGACGCCAAGACTGTCGTTTTTGGAAACACGGCTTACACGCTCAGTTCGAAATTGGGCACACTGACGATTACTGATGCCACCACCGGTGCGAACCGCGGGCGTGTGATTATTCCCGGCATTCTGACTGCCGGAACAATTGCGGTCGCCGAAAACGGACAATATCTTTATATCACAAATCCCACGGAAGACTCGTTGCTGATCTATAACCTCGATTCCGCCGGCAATGTCAGCGGGGCTCCGCGGATTCTGACTGATGGACTCAGCGGTGCCGACGGTTTGGACGGCGTGAACCAAATCGAAATCGTCGGCGATCGTCTCTTCGTCTCCAGTCCGGTGGAAAACACGGTGGCGATCTATTCCGGTGCCAATAGCGGCGCGCTAACATTTCACTCGAAAACATCCACTGGTCTAAACGGACCGACTCATATCACAACCTCAGCCGATGGCTTACATGTTTATGTTTCCAGCCAGCTCAACAACAGCATGATTGTGTTCCGTGTCGCCGGCAACTCGCTAGTACCCGTGCAGTTCGTCACCAACGGCGTCGATGGCATTGTAGACATGGGCAGTCCGCAAACTTCCGTTTTGAGCCACGACGAACGATTCCTGTACGTAGGTAGTGGAGACGACTCGATTGCCATTTTTGCACGGAACACAGCCACCGGTGAGCTGACGTTTGTTGATTCGATTCGCAACGGTGTAAAGGGCATTCAAGGCCTCGACGGATTAAGTTCGCTGGTACTGAGTGATGACGACGACTATCTGTTTGCTGCAGGTGCTGACGCAGACACAATCGCCGTGTTCGTCCGTGACACTGATTCAGGGAAAATTCGTTTTGTGCAGCGCGTACGCAACGGATCGGCGGGCGTTGTGGGACTCAACAATCCGACAGATCTAAACATCGTCGGTAACCAGCTTCTGATCACGACTGGTGGAGAAGGCGGCCCTGGTGGTGAAGCCGGGGGCTTGGCCTACTTGCAAATCGACACTTCGATTCCCAAACCTAACGCATACAGAGCCACATACACGGGTGTTGAAAGTTTGACAGTTCGCTCAGCCGACGCCCCTGATCAGGTAAGCATTCGTGATATCGTGATCGAAACCACCGTCGAAACCAGAGGAGGCAACGACGACGTCGTGATTCACCGTGCTCCGGCTGGACTGAGTACGACTGTGAATTTAGGTGCCGATAATGACAGGGTTGTTCTTCGAGAGAGCGGCGACGGGGCTCAAGTCTATCTCAACGGAGAATCAGGCGACGACACAATGACAGTCTTCTCGGTTGGTAGCGGCACCACAACGGTATTAGACTCGGGAACAGGAACGAACCTGTTTGTGGTCGATGGGACAACTCTGGGAGCAGCCCTTCAGCTTGTAGGACATGAAACCGGTATCGATACTCTGAAACTCGACACCAAAGGGATCACTCCCCCCTCGGATCCGAATCGTGTGGACGGTCCCACCAGCAATGATGGTGTGCACTTCGAACCTAACGGATCAATCGTCGTTACAGGTGAAAGTTTTGGTATCAACTACACATCCATCGATGAAGTACTTCGAATTGCTGCACCGACGGCTGCGGCTGGTAGCCCCTACTCAATCGATGAAGGAAATGCACTTTCGCTTGACGCGAGCGGTACGATTGAACCTGCCCTGGGTGGTCCCGTCTCTTATAGTTGGGATATTAATGGCGATGGTCAGTTTGGTGACATATTGGGAATTAGTCCTGTTATCACCTGGGCGACACTGATCGAATTTGGAACTGACGACAATGGAACTTATCAGATCGCCGTACGGGCAACCAACTCGGAGGGTTCTGATGAAGCGTTTACAACACTCACAGTGAATAACATTGACCCCATACTTAATTTAGTGGGCAGCAGCTTATCAACGCAGTACGTCTCCTATGTATTAGGCCTTTCCGCAACCGATCCTGGCGATGACACAATCAGCGAATATACGGTTGACTGGGGTGACGGTTCAAGTACCACTTTGACAAACGAAGCAACAGCCAAATTGTTACACACCTATACGACAAGTGGAAACTTCATAATCACCGTCAACGCGATCGACGAAGACGGGGGGCCTTACACGGCTACGAACGATGTCAACGTGATCGCCGGACCTCCTCCAACGCGAACTTTGAGCGGTGCTGCCGATCTTAATGAAAGTGAATCCTTTGCGTTAACATTAACGGCAGCGGGACCAGGTACCGTAGCAAGCTGGCTGGTGAATTGGGGCGATGGATCTACTTCCACACTGAATAGTGCGAGCGGCTTGCTCAACCATATCTATGCCGATGACGGAGTTTACCAGGTTACCGCGGTTGTCACTGACAGTAATGGCGCCACATCACTGGCTACGAATTCTCTGAGCGTTCGT